>JAAYJC010000072.1 GCA_012523085.1 Clostridiales bacterium | reverse complement strand
TTCGGGTGGTTTTTTTTTTGCCCGTTTTGATATGCTGTCTTTGGAAACCCTTCTAAAAGGAGGCGGCCGTTTGAAAGCAATCAAAAGAAAAAGTTTCATTTTCGCAGCCTTTACCGGCTTCTTCATGCTGACGGGTTTTATGCTTCCCATTTTCGGAGGCGGCGTTTCTGAAACCCGGACACGGATTATTTTCCTTTGTGTCGTCATTGCATCAATCGTTTTGGCGGGGTTTTTGATTCGCGAATACAGAAAGCTTAAAATTGCGCGGCTCATTGCGGAAAATCCCATTTTACACATCCGCACCGCCGTCATAAGCGAAATATCCGCAGAATCGATGCTGCCGGTGAATACCGATAGCACCGAGGTGATTGTCTCCTATTTCGGCATTCTGCTGGGTGAGAAAATTATCAAGTTCAACCAAAACGACATCCGGCTAAGGGCCGTGGAAATCGGAAAGGATTTCATTTCCATCACCTGCGGCAAGTTTTTGCGCGCACAAAAGCGTACGCAGTTTCGGATGCAAAACATCCGGCTTCTGCGGCCGGCAATCGATTCGGAGACGATGAAAGACATAACCGAGAAATTCCGTTTTGAAACAGGAGTCACACCGATTTTACTGCCCTGACAGACGATTACACGCAAGGAGGAACAGCTGTGTATTGCGCAAATTGCGGAACACAATTATCAGAAGGCGCAGGATTCTGTCCGGCTTGTGACAGCGCCGCCATGCCTTGGGGCGCACCGCCTGCCGCCAATCTGCGCGGCTTCTCGACCCGCATCAGCGACCCCAGCTTTGCCAAATATGTTAAAAACAGCAACCGTTGGGCGGCCATATTCACATTCATTCTGGCCATTGCCGCCGTGATCGGCTTTTATATCACCGGTGAGGCGGGCGCGGAGGGCATGAGCAATCCCCAGTCACTTTTTATCGGACTTGGGATCGGCGGCATGTTTTTGGTTATCGCGCTGTTTCAGATACTCGGCAGAAAGCGGAGCACCACCTGGGACGGTACAGTAGAGGACAAGAAAATCAAGAAGAAAACCGTAAGGAACGATAATGTCCAATATGATAGCTATCTGGAATATTCGGTCATAATTCGCAGCGACCGGGGTAAGCGATACACCATCAAATCCCGCGACAGCGATACCCTGTATAACTATTATCAGATCGGTGACCGGGTGCGGCACCACGCGGGTCTCAACTCCTATGAGAAATATGACAAGACCGGCGACAAGTTTATTTTCTGCAGTGCCTGCGGCACGTTATGCGAGATAAAAGATGATGTTTGTTTCTGATGCAAATGCCCATTGTTAAAATAACCGATTGGAAGGAAGGCGCATATAAAAATTTTTACTGATGTTCACAGTCGTTATAATCGTCGTGACTTGCTTACCCATGTCTGCGCTGGCTGCGGCGCTTGACAAGGATGCCGATCCTGTTCCGGTGGTGTCTTCTGGCAGCTTTACCTGCGACACATGGATTCATACCAGCATGGATTCATTTTCTATTAGCGGCGGCGAGCTGACCGGCGCGGGATGGAGCTTCAGTCGAGGCTATGTCAGCTATAACCTCACAGGAACATTTACGCCTGGTGAAACCGTTTCGCTTCATGTCTCCGGAACGATGGGAGAGATGGGCTATCAAATGACACATAAGGGTAACAAGCTTGATTTTTACGTCAAATATTATGATGCGTCCGGTCAGGAACTAAAAGATCTCACACGAATGAAAACACTTGAAAACAGCCCCGATGGCACGATGACGGATGAAATGTTTGCAGAGATACCAAGTTATGCCGAGAATATTGAGCTGTTCGGCAGCTTTACATGCGAATGGAGCACCCCGCATTCTGCGGCATCGGAAACTGTTGCCGTTAAGGTTACCCTAGTATCCGATTCGGAACCGGAACCTATCACATCGCCAACAGAGCCGTCTTCGGATGAAACACCCGCAGGGACGCAGGAGCCTCAGACGACGCCGGAGTCATCCGAAGATCAGTCGGGGCTTGCCTCTTGGGAGAGAACGTGGGAAGACAATCAGTCAAGGGCCGACATTGTAAACAATTTTGATTTTGGATAAAGTGGGCTGAACAAGCTAGGCAATGGACGCCAAAGGAGATTGAAGAGGCAATGAAAGCCTCGAGCATTGTAAAAATTGGTGATTTAACCGGGGAGACATGGATACTCCGGGCATGGGACGAGGATATCAGCCAAGCCATATATGCTGAACTAGACACACCTCTATATCATGGCGACTTAATTATCACCTGAAGTAGGAGCGGTGCAATACTGTCTTTTAGTGATATGTCCACGTTCATTATGAAGGAAAACTCAGCAATTGTACTAGTATAAAACATGAAAATGTATCCAAAATTGCTCTGATTGCCGTGGATGTCTGGGCCAATCTGAAAAGGATGGCTAGCGATGGCGAATTGGAAATCGAAATGTCTCAGGCAGTTGCGGGTATCAAGGGCACTACCTTTATCTGTGAGGAAAAGGACGGCGTTTCAACGGTGAAGGTCTTCGAGGGGACGGTAGAGGTCACAGCGAATGCAACCGGAAAGTCCGCCATGGTAAGCGGCGGAGAGATGTTCAGTACGGATAGTGCCGGCAAGGGTACGCTAACGATGTTTGACATGGAGGCCGAACTTGACGGATGGGATTCTCATGCCCAGCAGGTGACGGCCGAGGCTATGGACGAACCTCTGCGCAAAAGGAGCGGCTTCCCGCTACTTTTCGCGGCTGTTTTGGCTATTCTGTTGGCGGGCGGCGTTGCGGCAGCCGTTTTCATCGCTGTGCGCAACAAAAGAAATAAAACCGCTTTCCCTGCACACGGCACATCGGTACAGCAAAAACAGATACATGAGGTGAAATTCTGCCCGAACTGCGGCAGTCAGCTTAACAGAGACAGCAGGTTCTGCGGTAAATGCGGTCGAAGCCTGCTATAAGAAAAAAGGGGGTTACCTTATGTTTTGCAATAATTGCGGCGCGCAGCATAATCCGGATGTACGGTTTTGCGGCTCCTGCGGTACATTTCTTCATTATGCACAACATGTGTCCGTTCCCGTAACCGACGCAGCAAATATTGCCCGAAACAATCGCAGCCGGACACCGCGGGTACATAGGAAGAAAAACCTTATCATCGCCCTGTGCGGCGCTCTTGCCGTTATCGCTCTTGCCGTGACGGGGATTTTGCTTTTTTACCGGTGACAAATCAGGAATAGAGATCGTTCAATGCTATCCCGATTCGGGAAGCCGGGGCGAATTTGTTTTAATCGAGCTCAACCAGGCTGTAGATGAAACCGAACTGGCGGTGTTTTACGGCTCGGATCCGATACAGGGTCAAAGGCTTACCGAAACGGTCATAGCGGTGAATGTTCCTCTTGACGCCAAGTCTGATGATTTTCTGGTTAGATATAAAAACACGGAAGACAGCGCATCCTTTACCGTCATTCGCGAAAAAAAGCTGGAATTAAGCCGAGAAACGGCGGTTATGTCTGCCGAGATGCAAAGCATATATTGTGCCGATGATATTGTCATTACCCTGCCGGAAAACTTCCAGCAGGAAAATTTCCTGTCGGAAACGAAAGCCGTCACCGTTTCCAGGGTAGAAAATCCGGCGGTTTTCAGGGATTCCCCCTATGGTCTACCCGCGGTGTACGATATAGACATAGAGGGCATGTCGCAATTGGCGCAAAACATTGAAATATCGATGAAATACGATCCGAGCTGGTTTGGCGAAGGGTCGTCGGTGGCGGATTATCTGGAGCCAAAGCGATGGGATGCAGAGAATCAGGTTTGGATCGATCTGTATTACCGGGTGGACGAGGACACGCAGACCGTGCATTTTCTGACCGACCACCTGTCGCTTTTCTCTTTATTCGTTACCGGTTTCACATGGGCAGGGCTGGCTGAGGCGGCGGCATTTACGGGCGCTGTTGCATATTCTCTGGAATGGCTGGCCAATGATGTGTACATATCCCCCGAGGGTAATTTTCGCATCCTCTATTCCGAAAAGGCCGTCGGTACGGTCTTTCCCGATGAAGAGTGGAAAAAAGTCATGGCCGGCGGCTCACTGACCCGGATTTCCTTGTTTTCCGCACGGGCGCCCATGATGCTGCACACCATCGGCAGCGTACTGGAGGACGCTTTGATGGCTTATCTCGACGCCGGATTTGAGGACCCTACCGAAAACAGGTTTGCTTCCTCCTTATACAAGCGCCGGGTAAAGGTAAAGATCGATTCCTATTATAACTTTTTAAGCGGAGGCGAGTTCAGTTATAATGCCTTCTGGGATCAAATCAACCTCCCTACCGAGATCATCAAATACGAGGTTTTTAATCCGGTCGGTAATGATCCGTCGGCCTACCCAAAAGCGGAGGCTTATTTGACGCAAATTCTGGCGCATGAGCTGTTCCACGCCGTTTCTCTACCGTATTACGGTTCCTTTACCGAGCTCGGATCGGGCAGGCACGGCTGGTGGATGGAAGCGTCCGCCGAATATGCCGCCAATGATATAGCATGGCTAAGAACCGGAACCGTTCTGAACGAAAGGATTGGTAATAAGTATTTTGATTACCCATTGAATTCAAACGGGAAAAAAAATCGGTTCCTACCACCCGAGCTCGGCACTGGACTATGAGTATTTATCCGCTGTATTTATCCGGTATCTGGTGCAGGAGGTAAACTGTGATTTCAGAGAGTTGGTTCAATTCGTGGCTGCAAAAGGCTGGAATGACGAACCGTTATATGCCATTGAAGAGTATGTCGTGACGAAAACCTCATATAAGTTCAATTTTGAATTATTGTATCAGGATTTCGTGGTCTGGCTGCTCAACCAGGAGAACTTAACCCTTGCTGATTTCGACAATCCGGATAACGAAAATACAGTCGCAGAAATAAGCCATACGGTTTTCATACCGGACAGCAAATCGACAGTCATCATTGAAAAAGAAGAAGCCGAAACAGGTGTGGTAGCCATATTCAATACCTCGGGTAATGCGCCGTCGCAGTTTGAATATGTGGATATTTTATGGGAACCCGCTATGAGCCTTGAAACGGAGGTCAGTCAAGGAGACGTGTTGGTATTCATCGCAACCAACGCCATGGAAACGGACAGGACCGTGGCAGCCCGCATACGGTTAAAAAACGCAGATACCGGCGCCGCAGAAAACAGCGGCAATGACATACTGGCTGAACACGTTTTTGTCGTAAACGAATACGGCTCCGCAAAAATCTGGGCGGTGAAGCTGGACGCCGGTTTTTGGACCATCGAGCCGGACAAGGTGGAGGATGGCCGGTTCAACGACGAATATACGTTTACCGTCAAGGGCGAAAAAATTTCCGGAGAAATCAACGAGGTTAAGCTCGAGTATGATTTTGGGGATGGCGGCATGGACGCCGTAGGTTCTGTCAGAGCTTCTGTTGCCCCCGGTGGGACGGTGGAAGCCGACCTCAGCTACATCTATGAGATCCCCGATAACATGAACACCGGGAAGAAATATCCTATACGGTCACAGTAAAGATACTAAACGGGGACAGCTTGCTCGGCAGCGTCTCAGCCACTGTGGCGTTAAACCCCGTAACCGTGTCCATTTTACCCCCCAGGATCATGACTTATGAGCTGGCTGAAGGAGCCAATGAAGTGGAGCATATTTTCGAAGCCGCCGCAGTACCGGAGGGCAGCTATCGCTTTGAATGGGATTTTGGAGACGCGTCGCCCGTGCTAAGCACGGAAGGCGGCAGCTCGAGCCTATCCCACACCTATACTGGGACCGGAACCTGGTATCCGAGTGTGACACTGTATTCCCTTAGCGGAGCAAAGCTGGCCGAGGACCGCATTACCATCATTGCAGAAAGCGCTGCTCAGTCAGGGCGTATGGACGGCAACTGGGTCAATTACGGTGTATATTACGGCGGCGGTTCGCTTGAATCATTAAACGTGGACATTACCCTGACGATCAGCGGCGGTCAGTTCTCCATGACCAAATCGGGCAGTGACGGCGATAGCTGGACGGGAGGCGGGTATGTTGAGGAATATACTGACGCTCAGGGCGAGAAGGCCTACAAGCTCGTTCCCGATACCGGGAATGCAATGGATGATTCGGATTTCGCCACATATTTCGGTCTTGAGCGCGGAGGGCTCTATCTTAAGTACAGCAGCGAGTATGACGAGTTGACGTTGGGGACAACCGGTGCGAAACTCTATTTTGAAAGGGAATAAATGATGAACGCGAAACAGTCTTCGCCCAATCGTGTTTTAAGCCTGCTGATCATCCCGGTCGCAATCATTCTTATTTTGATTGGTATCGGTTATATGAGCCTCACTTTCGCCGGTAAGGTTGTCACCGCTCAGGTGACCGGGTATGAGCAGGTGATGTTTGTAAACAATGATGATTCTACGAGAAATCCCAGCCGATACAAGCTGGAATACCGGTTTACCGCAGGCGAAAAGCATTATACGGGCTCGGTGACACGGATATTCGAGGGAGGCAGCCATATACGGCAGACCATCCCGGTACGCTATCTGTTCTTCTGGCCTCATGTGAACGCGGAAGACGGTGAAACAGCAGTCTTTATCGGCCCCGTCATGGCGGGATTGGGCGTTATGGTGATTGTATTCGGGCTCAGGAATAAATCCCGGTCCCAAAGCAAAAGCAATTAAACGTTTTATCCGGTAAAAGCCGTCATTGGAGGAAATAGCGATGAATGAAATGCAGTGGCAAATCAGCGTGCCCATATTCAAAAACACAGTCATTGTAAAACAGCTCGGACTGGCCGTTTGTATTCCCTTCGGCCTCGCAGCGCTGGTCATCGGCTTTACGTCGGGTAAACTCTATGGTCTGGGACTTGTCGCCGCGTTGTTGTTTTTCACCTTCATTTTCGTCATGGCAGTTTATCGCGGCAAGTATGAGGCCGAATTTGTGTTAAGCGATAAGGGCGTAATCTGCCGTTATCAGGCAAAACAGGCTAAGAAGAACCGGATTGTTAATGCCCTGACCGTCGCTTTGGGGCTTTTGTCCGGAAAACCCACCGCTGCGGGTGCGGGCATTTCGGCGCAGTCGCGTCAGGCGGTTTTTCTCAAATGGAGCCGCGTCAGGAAAGTGAAATATTCTCCGAAAAGCCGTACGATTCTTTTGCGTGGCGGCTTTTCGGAAAATATTGCATTGTTTTGCCCGGCAGAGCGCTATTTGCTGATTGCGCAGGAAGTCATGCGCCATACAAAACGCTAACGGAACATGCGCACACCGGTACACATTTATAAACTCTTCAAAAATGCTCGCTTTTGTGGCATTTATGAAGAGTTTATTTCAACTGTTTATTGGAGGTTAGCGTTATTCGGTGAAATCCATTACCCCGTAAGTATGCTATTTAATGGGATTAATCATTTTGCCAAAGTTTATGTTATCACTGCTAAAACCGTTTTTCAAATAAAAAGCGTGTGCGTTTTTTCGCTTTATGCCGCTGTTCAAGCCGATATTAAAAAATCCGTTGGCTCTTGCGTAATCTTCCATATGCTGAAGCATTTTCTTTCCGATACCCTTATTCTGCATTTCCTGCTTAACGGCAATGCCAATGATCTGCATAAAGCTGCTTTCAAAGCCGATACCAAACGATTGCACCGAAGAAACAAATCCGACCACCTGATCATCTTGTAATGCCACATACGTTTTATAACGCGCATCGTCTTTAACCCTGTCGTAATGGGGAGCGATATTGTCAGCATTGACAAATTGATTTCCAAGTTCGTTATTCCATAACGTCAGCAAAGCAGGATAATCTTTTTCCACAATCTCACGAATAAAGATGTCCATATTAATCTCCATTCTGCCGCGAAGCGGCAACACAAATAGTGTGAAAAGTATTTCACGCTATAGCCTCCGTCGGATACGCAACCGCTTATTTATAAATCGTAATAGGCCTCAAATTCTGCGGGATGCGTTATCTGATTGATTTTCCTTACCTCACCGCGTTTCTTCTTCACCCATATCTCTATTAGCTTTTCGGGGAATACCCCGCCCTTTGTGAGGTAATCATGGTCTCGTTCAAGGTGGTCAAGCGCTTCGTCCAGGGTTCTGGGAAGCGACTGTATTTTTGCCCTTTCAGCGTCCGGCAAATCATAAAGGTTATAGTCAAAGGGCCCCCAGCCCTGCTTCGAGGGATCGATTTTTCTTTCGATACCGTCAATTCCCGCCATAAGTATTGCGGCATAAGCATAATACGGGTTGCATGTCGCGTCGGGGCTTCTGAGTTCGAAGCGTTTTTGATCCGGCTCTTTGGCATAGGCGGGAATTCTTATTATCGCGCTTCTGTTGGAGGTTGCGTACCCGAGGGTTACCGGCGCTTCAAAGCCCGGAACAAGGCGCTTGAAGGAGTTTGTTGAAGGATTGGTGAAAGCGCAAAGCGACGAAGCATGCGTTAAAATTCCGCCGATGAAATAAAGCGCCGTTTCACTAAGCTGTGAATATCCCTTTTCCTCGTAAAAAAGAGGCTTTCCGTTTTTAAAGAGATGCATATGAACATGCATACCGTTCCCGGCTTCGTTATAAAGCGGTTTCGGCATAAATGTTGCTGTTTTTCCGTCTTTTATCGCAGCATTTTTTACAACATATTTTATGATCATTGTCTTGTCGGCCATGTCGGTCATTTCGCCCAGCTCGACCTCAACTTCAACCTGTCCCGAGCCGCCGACCTCGTGATGATGATATTTGACATCGACGCCGCGGCTTTCAAGGATCATACATATTTTATTTCTTAAATCAAAGGTAGCATCATTGGGCAGATCCGTGTGATATCCGGACTTCAGCTTTACCTGATAACCGTTATTATCGGTTGTCTGCCTGCCTGTATTCCAATGCGCCTGCCTCGTATCAACCTCAAAGGAAACCTTGTTGCTTAGGGTCTGGAAATTTACACTGTCAAACAGATGAAACTCAAACTCGGGCCCGATGATCATCTGGTCCGCAATACCGTTCTTCCGCATGTAGTTTTCGGCATTCATCGATACGTTTCTGGGATATTGGTCAAAGGGACGATTATTCGGCAGATCAATAACCATAACGTCGCCTATCATGGAAAGTGTCGGTATTTGAGCAAATTCGTCAACCGCTGCGGTAGATAAGATGGGGATGAAAACCATATCGCTTTTTTCGACTTTGGCGTATCCGTAATTTGAACCGTCAAAACCGATGCCCGATACCATAATGTTTTCATTAAAACGCGTCTCGGGAATTGTTATGTGCCGCCAGCGTCCGTCAAGATCCACCATCTTAAAATCTATCATTTTGATTTCGTTCCGGGCGCAGTAGTCTTTTGCTTCTTTAAAATTACTAAACATGAATCTTCTCCTGTCACAGCATTTACCGGGCAGATCACACGGCCGGATGTCTTTCGCTCTCCTGCCATGAAATAATAGCAGCCATATCTTTCTCCGGTCTCATGCGGTCCGTTTATCGTAACAAAGTATAATACTATCTTACCGGAAAGTAAATTCTTTGTTGTTGTTTTTTATTTGCTTTCAGTATTTTATTTTTCAGTATGTTCGTACAAGGTATAAACTAACCCATTAAAAGAGCCTTTCGTCCCCTCATCATTTGCTCACGTTGAAGCCAAAGGTATCTGTCACGAGGTCTTGTGTTTGCCTGAATATTCCATTATACTGTTATCTGCAAAGCCCCCTGACCCGATATTTCCGCATATCTTACCAATACTGTTCGCAATCCGGTATAATAATAAAAACCAAAATAACCTGCATCCGATGCCAAATCGATTTTATCATGAAAGGTAAAATAGAGTATGATGACAACGCGAACAATGACGATTTTCGACTACAGCAATGTTTACGAACTATGGAACTGTGTGCCCGGAATAGGTCTTAATCGTTCAGATGATTCATTCGATGGATTCAAAAGATATATTGAGCGCAATCTCAATACAAGCTTTGTTGCGGAATATGAGAAAAAAATAATCGGAGCCGTTTTAGCCGGGCATGACGGAAGACGCGGCTACCTCTATCATGCGGCCGTTCTGCCGCAATATAGGAATCGTGGTATCGGTAGAAAACTTATAAATCAATCCCTTGACGCGCTTGCGAAGGAAGGAATCAGCAAAGTGGGATTGCTCGCATTCCGCGAGAATGATGCTGGTAATGCATTTTGGGAAGTTATGGGTTTTGGCGCAAGAGACGACTGCACATACCGTGATAAGATGATTCGTGAAATGATATATCAATCAAATCCATATCTTAGGGACAAAAACAACTAAGAAAATCCGGGATACAAACAAAGGCTTGAACTTTTGGCTCGCTTTTTAGAACCATTATACGTGAAAAAGACAAAAGACGGTTCTTCGTCCCTTGCACGCACTGCAACTGCAAAGAGATCAGACTAAATGCCAAAATTTTGGGGTTACCAAAGATAAGCCGCGAAAGAGGTTAACGGTATGGCTGTAAAAAGGCAATATGCATCGGATATAAAATCGATATTATCGCATGAGCATGATAACGGCGCCGACCTCTGGACTACGCCGGATAAGCGTTTAATAAAAGGCGCGCCATTTTCGACCCTGGAAAGCGTAATGTACTTATTGGAATTGGGCATGCAACCTACTGAGCCTATACTAAAAAAAGCGGCTGACCTGATATTCGGTACTTGGCAAAAAGACGGTCGTTTTAAGTTGTATCCGCAAGGCTCCGTTTATCCATGTCATACTATAAATGCTGCGAATGTGCTTTGCTGCATGGGGTATGCTTCCGATGCCAGACTGCAAAAAACTTTTGAGCATCTTCTGAATATCCGATATACGGACGGAGGATGGCGCTGTAATAAATTCAGCTTTGGCCGGGGCCCGGAAACCGAGTGTTCCAATCCCTTTCCAACACTGACCGCCTTAAACGCATTTCGTTTTTGCGACTATTTCAACAAGGAATCTGATCTTGATAAAGCTGTCGATTTTTTACTGGGACATTGGGAATTCCGGAAACCCATTGGCCCGTGCCATTATGGAATCGGCACATTATTCATGCAAGTTGAATATCCCTTTCGTAGCTACAACCTATTTGTGTATGTCTATGTCTTATCCTTTTACAACCGGGCAAAGAGGGACAAAAGGTTTCTCGAAGCTTTGGCAGCACTTAAGTCCAAAATGGCAGATAGGCAGATTGTGGTTGAGCGCGTTGTCCCCAAGCTGGCTGGTCTTTCCTTCTGTAAAAAGGGGCAGACAAGTGAATCGGCGACAATGCGTTATCATGAAATTCTCAAGAACCTTCGATAAAGAAACATCTCAAAATACCGGGTGCGGCGCTATGTTTTGATTTAAACTGTGTAAATATGACCTTTCAATAGCGCAGATTTGGAGACTGTGTCAGAATTTCGGACAGTATGGTAAGAAACAAAGAACAAAAAAGGAGCTTACCAAAATGTCGAATAATCGAAAGAAATATGATGAGGACTTCAAGAGGCGGGCGGTTCGCCTGAGCTACAGTAGCGAACGTC
>JAAYJC010000071.1 GCA_012523085.1 Clostridiales bacterium | reverse complement strand
TTTTTTGCGCGTCTTGGCCTGAGCCAATTCGTCGGTTAGCCCCGACAGGCTTAGCTGTTTATTCATGCTCCTATTTTACCATATCGTAGAGTTTACCGCATCCTTTTTCTGTGCGGTGTTGCCCTAACTATGAGCAGCGGATTATCAGTATCCGCTGCTCATAAAAGACTGCTCTGTCGAGTATGTAAATTTTAAGGGATCGAAACTGTCAAAGCATTATCCGAGGTTTCCGACTGGAAATTCAGTGTGATCCCGGTAAGCTGATCGACATCCAGAATTTTATCGAAACTGATGGTTCTTGTATATTCAGTTTCCGTCCAGTTTTCACTTCCGGGCCCCCCAAACGACTGGAAGGTCGTCCCGTCGTACAGTATCAGAGAGGGCATAAACAGAGTACCTAACTCGTCAAGTCCCGCATCCTCAATGAGCTGCTCCAATCCTGTTCCGCCAAGGTCAATTGTCATCGACAAGGGCGAAAGCTCAATAGATTTGACAAACACTTCATGGCCACCAATATCATAGGCCTGATTGATCTCAAATGTCTGTGCCTGGTCGGTGTAGGAAAGCATCCATGAAAGGGTCCATTTTCCTTCCAGTTCGGTATACATATCCAGTTTTTCATTATTCGCCTGAAGATTTGAGAAAGTGACAGTGATCTTTTTGCCATTCCAGTCCGCTTGGTCGGTGTTTGAAAGCCAGATTTCATAATACCGCTCATTTGTACCGGCAGGGGACGAGACATTTTGGTTAGTATCGGACAAAAACCCTCCTGAATAATTAGCGCCGTTTTCGATTCCCTCTATTTCAACGCTTGTTCCTTCAAACAAATTTTCATCCGACAGTGTGATACCCTCCGGCGCTTTAACGTCAAACAACAGGTAGACACCGTTCTTGTGACCAAGCGTCTGAACCGCTGTGACAGTCAACCCACTTTCTGTTACCGTCTGGTCGACAGATGCTATAGCACTATCAGAGACCAATTGATTTTGCTGTTCCTCATTGGCATCAAATCGCTCGGCAAGTTTATCGTTCCATTGTATAATGTACGCGGTTGCGGCGGCTGTCACGCCAAGAGCCGCAATAACGGCTGCCAGTACGATGGGAAATCTCTTTTTCAAAACTTTTTTCCTTCCGGTATTATTTAATATCTGAGTGTCCAATGTACACTGTACTGTTTCATGAAAGCGCTGAGGAACCTCCGGGAAAACACTGTTCCAATCATTATTATTCATGGATCAAAACCTCCTTTTCTCCAAGAACTGATTTTAATTCTGTGCGTGCGCGCGACAGTCGACTTTTTACCGTACCTTCCGGTATTTTCAGCATCTCGGCCATTTCCATTGTCTTAAAACCTTCAATATAGTGCAGGACGATCACCAGACGGAGGTCTGTTTTTAGTTCCATAATGGCGTCAAACAAGCCCAGATCATTTTGTTGTTCCGATGGGTAATCTGCTTCCATATAGTCTTCAAGCGGCACCACTCTTTTGTTGGCACGGCAAATTTTGTAACATTCGTTAATCAGTATTCTGCATAGCCATGTCTTGAAGAAACGTTCTTCCCTCAAGCTGTGAAGTTTGCAGTACGCCGTGATAATGGTTTCCTGAACTGCATCTGCACAGTCACAGTCATTTTTCAGAATAGATTTGGATATGTGATACAGCGTGGCCTCCGCTGTCGTCACCTTTTCAGCAAAATCATTATTGTTCACTGTGACTATTCCTTTTTATATACATAATGAAGTTCCTTCCCTTATCGACCGATAAAATCTTGAGCTCTGATAATTAGATTATTCAGGATGGTGTTTGGTTCACTAAATATGAAAATAATTTCCGAATTATTTATATCTAATTAATGCCTGCGGAACGCGCTTGACGTTGTTAGTACGGTGAACGTACATCTTGTTTTTGTTTACGCCCTCACCATGATGCGCCATATGTACGGCGTGTATCCGCAAATCCATTCAGGCAGACAATCAATGCATTTGAAAAATGCTCTAAGTGCTTTCACTAACCATGAGAAAAAACATGATTAAGAAGTCACTTAGAGCATATCACTTTGGACATAAAAGCTTTAGTTTTTCATTGCTTTGACCAGTTCGAATTCTTCTATGATCTCATCGGACGGTTTCCCAGAAGCAAAGGAAAACACAAGGATCATGATGCAGGAGAAGATGAAAGCCGGCAGCAGTTCATATATATTCAGCACTCCGCCCATCGGACGGACGATCAGCTTCCAGAAAAACACCATTCCGCCTCCGCCGAGCATACCGGCAATGGCGCCTGCGCGGGTTGTGCGTTTCCAGAACAGAGAGAACAGAATAATCGGCCCGAAGGTTGCCCCGAAGCCGGCCCAGGCAAAGCTGACGACCTTGAAAATAACACTGTTCTCATCCAACGCGATGATTATGCCGATTAACGCAACGGCCAGCAGAGTCAGGCGGCTGACCAGCATGACGCTTTTGTCTGTCGCATTTTTAAAGATCAGTCCCTTAAAGATGTTTCTGGAAAAAGCGGAAGCGGCAATCAACAGATAGGAATCCGCAGAGCTCATCGTAGCCGCGAGGATGCCGGCCATCATGATACCGGCGACAAGGGGATTCATCAATGTCTGCGAAATCACTATAAAGATGTTTTCCGCCTCAGACGAAGTGGTCAGCTCGGTCGGGAACGCCGCACGGCCGACAATGCCGATCATACCGGCGGCCGCGAGTGAAATTAAGCCCCAGACTACGGAGATCCGGCGGGCTTTTATCAGTTCACCGGCTTTCCTGATGCCCATGAACCGAAGCAGAACCTGCGGCATTCCGAAGTAGCCGAGACCCCAGGCCATCGTTGATATGATGGTCAGCAAGCCGTACTTGCCCGCTTCGCCGAACAGCGGTGCGCCCGCGGCGGAAACCTGCTGAACACCTTCCGCGTTAACCGTCGGACCGGCGATTCCGAAGAATTCCAGGAAGCCCGGCATGCTCTTCGCATTATCAACAACAGCGCCGATACCGCCGGCAAAGACCGTTCCGACAATGAGCACGGCAACCAGTGCGATAATCATCACAATCCCCTGCACGAAGTCCGTTGTGCTTTCGGCGAGGAAACCGCCGAGGAAAGTATAAGCGAGCACGAATATGGCGCCGACGAGCATCATCATCGTGTAATCCACGTTAAACAGCTGGTTAAACAGTTTGCCGCAGGTAACAAAGCAGCTCGCCGTATATACGGCAAAGAAAATCAGAATAAACAGAGCGCCGATGGTCAGAATAATTTTCTTGTTTTCTTTAAACCTGTTGCTGATAAACTCCGGAATGGTTATCGAATTACCCGCCTGATACGAATAGTTGCGCAGCCTCTTGGAAACCAGAAGCCAGTTGAGGTATGTACCGATGGCCAGACCCAGAGCGGTCCAAAAAGCATCGGCAAGGCCGAACCAATAGGCCACGCCGGGCAGGCCCATGAGCAGCCAGCCGCTCATGTCCGACGCCTCCGCGCTCATCGCCGCTACCCAGGGGCCAAGCCGTCTGCCCCCGATAAAGAAATTCTCGGAGTCTTTGTTGGCAAATTTCGTGAAATAAACGCCGATTAAAATCATTGCCACCAAATACAATGCCATTGTGACCAGTGTCTGCAAAGAATTACCCATATTCTTCCTCCTCATAATAAACGAAAACAAACCGGAAACAATGCGATGAAAGCACCGATTTTGGTTTATTTCATCTATAATATCATAAAACAAAATCAGAAAACAGAGTAAATAGTGAAAAAAGGATAAAAATATGAATAAAAAAAGATAACGCAGGTAAATACACCTTGTTTTGTAAATAAATATGCAATGCTGAATATGCATTGCATATTCAGCATTGATAACGCATTAAACCGCCGCAGCCTTAAAACCGGAAGGGTAAAGCCGATCAAGCGGCCTTTGCCTGAAAGGTTGTTTTTTATTGCCTATCCATAGACGGTTTTTGAACGTAAAAAAAGGCGCGCCATATTGCACAAAAACGTTATTTATATTATAATATATCAAGTTACAAAGAAGTGATAAACGGAGCTCTTGAAAGCCGGTCGGCTTTTTGATGTAAAATGGAAAGGATGAGAAAATGAAAGTTACAAGACTGATGTTGACGATCAACGGTGTGGACAGACCGGTCATCTGCGATCCGGAAAAGGACACACTGGCGATCGTACTGCGCCGGATGGGCCTTACGGGCACGAAGGTCGGCTGCGGAATAGGCGTATGCGGCGCCTGTTCGGTGATCGTAAACGGCGAGGTGATTCGTTCCTGTACGAGAAAAATGAAAAATGTTTCCGAATTCAGCTCGATCCTGACAATCGAAGGCATCGGTACACCGCAGCATCTTCATCCTCTGCAGCAGGCATGGATCACCTATGGCGGCGTGCAGTGCGGCTTCTGCTCACCCGGCTTTATCGTTTCCGCTTACGGCCTGCTTTCCGAAAACCCGAGTCCGACACGTGAGCAGGTGCGCGACTGGTTCAGGCAGCACAAAAACGTCTGCCGATGCACCGGCTATAAGCCGATCATTGACGCCGTAATGGAAGCGGCGAAGGTCATGCGCGGCGAAGCGACGATGGAAGACATCACCTATGATTTCAAATCCGAAAAAGACATTTACGGCTCAAAGCATCCGAGACCAAGCGCACTGGGCAAGGTCACGGGTCTGACCGATTACGGCGACGATATCAAGCTGAAAATGCCGCAAGGCACCGCTTATCTTGCCGTCGTTATTTCGGAAGTTCCGCACGCGAACATCATCAGCATCGATACCGCCGAGGCCGAAGCGATGCCCGGCGTCATCAAGGTCATGACCGCGAAGGACGTTAAGGGGACAAACAATCTGGAAGGCCCGCCGGTTGTGCCGCGCGTGAAGGGCAAGGGCCTGACGGCGTTCCCGGTCATTGCCGATAAGAAGATTTGCAAACGCGGAGACTGTGTTGCGCTTATCGCAGCCGATACCGAGGAGAATGCGCGCGCAGCCGCTAAGAAAGTAAAGCAAAACCTTGATGTTCTGGTTTCTTATATGACCTTCCCCGAGGCTGTGATGCCCAACGCCATTCAGCTTCATGAGACGCTGCCTAACTTTTATATGGAGCAGCCGGTATACAAAGGGGAAGACACGGCGGAGATTTTTGACGATGCCGAATTTGTTGCCGAAGGCAGCTTCCATTCACAGCATGAACCGCATCTCCCGATAGAGCCTGATGTTGTACAGGGCTATATCGGCACTGACGGCATGCTGACGCTCCAGTGCAAAGCTCAGGCGATAACCGAAGCAAGAGAGGCTGTCTCCATGGCCTGCGGCGTTCCGATGGATAATCTCAGAATTATCATGAACCCCGTCGGCGGTTCCTTCGGTTATTCCGTCAGCGCGAATACCTACGCACTTGTAGCGACGGCCGTCCAGAACCTCGGCATACCCTGTTCGCTGACACTCAACTATGAAGAGTTCAATCATATGACCGGAAAGAGATCCGCCTCCTTTACAAACGGCCGCATTGCCTGCGACAAAGACGGTAAGATCATCGCCGCCGAGTATGATGTCGGGCTTGACCACGGCGCATACGGCAGCGTAGGCAGCAAGATTTTCAACAACCTGGTTTCCGTCGGATTCCATGGCTATAATATCCCGAATTTCAAGGGCCTTGGACGCGGCGCTTCAACAAACAACGCGTTCTGCGCAGCTTACCGCGGCTTCGGCGCGCCTCAGATTTATACCGCAACGGAAGCGTTAATCGACATGGCGGCCGAAAAAGTGGGCATGGATCCCTGGGAATTCCGGTATAAGAATGCCGCACGGCCCGGAGACCTGACCATCAACAGCTGCCCCTATCATGACTATGTCTATCCGGATCTGCTGGAGAAGGCCAAGCCGTTTTACGATCAGTACAAGGCCGAAGCAGAGGCCGGGAAAAAGGAAGGCAGACAGTGCGGCGTCGGCATCAGCATGGGCGGTTTCTTAATTACCATCGGCAAGTTTGACTCTGCCGAGGTTGCGCTTGAAATAAACCCCGACGGCACATTTACCCATTATAACACATGGGAGGATGTCGGTCAGGGCGGCGATATCGGTGCGCTCGGTCATGCCGTAAAGGCATTGGAGCCGCTGGGCGTGACGCCGGACCGGGTTAAGCTGATCATGAACGACAGCAAGATCTGCCCGGATACCGGACTTGCCGCAGCCAGCCGTTCGCACTACATGGCCGGAAACGCTACCATTGACGCGGCCAACAAGCTGATGGATGCCATGCGCAAGCCCGATGGCACCTACAGAACCTATGACGAGATGGTTTCAGAGGGCATTGAAACAAAATATATCGGCCATTACGACCAATTTGACATCGGTCTGCCGCCGGGCCTTGATCCCAACACGGGAATGGGCGAGAAGAACCCGACTTATATGTACTGCGTAAACGTCGCGCTCGTCGAGGTCGACACGAAAACCGGCAAGACGAAGGTGCTCAGGTACACCTGCGTGTCCGATGTCGGCGTTATCGGCAACAGGCTTGCCGTTGAAGGCCAGGCATACGGCGGACTCAGCCACTCAATCGGCTTTGCACTCAGCGAGGATTACAATGCCGAGAATAAGCATGGCAACATGGTTGGCTGCGGTATCCCGACAATCGACGTGATTCCCGACGATATCAATTTGATTTTTGTCGAAAACCCGCGTGCCACCGGGCCGCACGGTTCCTGCGGCTGCTCCGAGTGCTATCAGTCCTCCGGACACATGGCCGTAATCAACGCCATCAACAACGCCTGCGGTGTCAGAGTCTACTCGCTGCCCGCAACGCCGGATAAGATCAAAGCCGGGCTTGAAGCAAAAAGCCGCGGAGAGGATCTGACGCCTCCGAAGTATTTCCTCGGCTCTGATTTTGAAGACGAGCTGGAGTATATTAAAGCAAATCCCCTGTAAAAAGCTTAATCAGCGGGGTGCTGCAAAATGCTTGCAGCACCCTATTGATTAGAAGGAAAGGATTGATGAAAATGAGATTGGAAGACGCAACATCGTATACCGCAAAATGTTTTAACGGGGAGCCGGCTTCCTGTTCATATGCCTGTCCTTTCCGTCTGGACCTGCGCACCTTTATGGACAGAGCCGCAAGGGGAAAGTGGTCGTCGGCGTATAAAACGCTCTCAAACGCCGTCGTTTTTCCCTCTCTCGTCGCCGCTCTTTGCCCGCAGCCTTGCAGAAACCACTGTCAGCGCACGCAAATCGGCGATGAGGCGCTGATGATACGCGATCTGGAATCCGCCTGTATCCGTTTCGCGAAAAACAAAAAGCCGGTCAAATATGCGATTCCGCCGAAAACGAAAAGCGTTGCCGTCGTCGGCGCGGGCCCGGCAGGCCTGTCCTTTGCGTTGAACCTGTCCAGAAAAAGGTACCTTGTTACCGTGTTTGAAAAGACCGGCGGCTGGGGGGGCGCGCTCCGGGAGCATGAAAAATTTCCTGAATTCGATCAGGAATTCACGCTTTTATTTTCCGCTGTGGAAACGGATTTTCAATTTAATCGGGAGATTAAATCTTTAGAGGAGCTTTCCGGCTTCGATGCCGTTTATATCGCTACGGGTAGAGGCGGAGAAACATTCGGCTTAAAAGATACCCTCGACGACAAGAGTATGGCGACAGGGAAGCCCGGTGTGTTTATGGGCGGTGCGGTATGCGATATGCCGCTGATGGAATCCATAGCGCTGGGTACTCAGTTATCCCAATCCGTCGAGGTTTTTCTGGAAACCGGGAAATTGACCGAGCTTGACCGTGATGCCGACCGCATTAAATGCGAACGCTACCTGCGGCATGACGGCGAGGAAAAGAAGCCCGTTGTCGTGCCCGGCCTTCCCGACGGGTATACCGAGGGAGAGGCCATGTCGGAAGCTTCCCGTTGTTTTCAATGCGACTGCGATTATTGCGAGAAATCCTGCGAGATGCTCAAAAGCTTCAAAAAAAAGCCGCACAGAATAGCCGTTGAGGTGTTCACCGATATGCAGGGCTCCACGCTGTCGAGCCGGACGCTGACGCGTGAGGCTTATTCCTGCAATATCTGCGGACACTGCAAAAGCGTTTGCCCCGAAGCTGTGGATATCGGTGCTCTGCTGCAGTATTCCCGTGCAGAAAGGCTCAGCGCGGGCAAGGATATTCCCGCCTTTCATGATTACTGGCTGCGTGAAATGGATTATGCGGTCACGAAAGGCGCGTATGCATCCGCGGCAAAGGAGAAAACGTCGGCGAAGTACGCAGAAGCGAAACTCGCGCCAGCAGGATTCGCAGAAGCGAAGTTCGCTTTTTTCCCGGGCTGTCAGCTGGGCGCGTACCGTCCCGAGCATGTGGTAAAGTCCTATGAATATCTAGCCGATAAATATGATGCAGGCCTTGTTCTTACCTGCTGCGGCGCCCCGGCCTACTGGGCGGGGGATATGGACCGCTTCCAAAAAAACATCGACCAGATACTAAAACAGTGGAACGAACTCGGAAAACCTGTCTTTGTTTTTGCCTGTGCAACCTGTGAAACGCTTTTTCAGGCGTATATGCCTGAAATCAAAAGAATATCCCTGTATGAGCTGATGGCGAAAGACGATGCTTTGCAGCCGGTTCAAGGCTATGAAAACGCGGCGATTTTCGATCCCTGTAACGCGAGAGATGATCCCGAGATGCAGACAAGCGTTCGCAAGCTGGCCGAAAAGGCCGGAACCGACCTGACTGAGCTGCCCGAAAAAAACCGCTGCTGCGGTTACGGCGGCCAAATACGCCTTGCCAACCCGTCTCTTTATGAAGAAATCACGAAAAACCGTTCCGAAGCAAGCGACAAGCCGTATATCGTCTACTGCGCGAACTGCCGCGAGGTGTTCGCTTCACGCGAAAAACCGGTCACGCATATTCTGGACATGGTCTTCGGCTTAGAGCCGCTGACCGGGGTTCAAACGCTGCAGGAGAAAAGGAACAACAGTCTGGAGGTTAAACGGATTTTGATGAAAAAGCTGAGCGGCGAAGAATTTCAGCCTGAGCCCAACCCCTGGGACAGCCTTTCGCTGGTCGTCTCCGACGATGTACAAAAAGAAATGGACCATTTCCTGATATCGGCCGGCGATGTCAAAGAGACCGTTTTTGCCGCCGAAAGCTCAGGTGAAAAGTTTGTCGATGAAAAAAGCGGCACCAGTCTGGCTTGTCTGATAAAACCCGTTTTGACATACTGGGTTCAGTACAGGATGCTTGACCCGCGTACCTTTGAAATCCTGAGCGCTTATTACCACAGGATGCGCTTTATCGAAGACGACGAGTAAAAAGAAGGCTTCAATGCCCGCACCGTAAAAGTTTACCGCATGAGTGGAGGAGCTTCAATGAACGACAACAGAGGAAGCTGGAAATGCCTGAAATGCAATGAGAAATTGGCGAAAAAGAAGACGGTCTTTACCTATCTGGGTCACAACTTCTCGCATGAGGTTATGACCTGTCCGACATGCGGCAAGGTATTCATCCCCAAAGACCTTGCCATGGGCAAAATGGCTCAGGTAGAAGAACAACTGGAAGACAAATAGCGTACGGCTATTTACCGCGGCTATTTTCGTAAAAGCGTTTGATACGATAGGGAGGTTGAAATCATGGCTTTTTATAAGAACCCCTGTATGCATTGCGGCCAGCTCATAGACGCCGATTCACGTTTCTGCACGAAATGCGGCAGCCACAGCCCCTTTTGCTATTCCTGCCCGACCTGTCTCAGGGAGATACAAAAAGGCGACGCCGTGTGCCCGGGCTGCGGCAGGACGCTTTACATTTTCTGTCCGCATTGCGGAGAACGGACTTTCGTGCAGGAAACCTGCGAAAAGTGCGCAAAAAGCCTGATGGTACCGTGCAGCAATGCCCGATGCCTGCAGCAGCAGTTTTTTCAAAACCTCAAGTGTACTGCCTGCGGGAAGAAATTGAAAAATCTTATAACTTAATTTATATAAGGGGAACTGCATATAACGAAGACGAGGGCCTGTGTGTTGCGTGCGCGCCGCGCCAGGAGATTTATGTGGCAAAGGCGAGAGCGGAGGCAATGCGCAGAAACATCGACCGAAAGGCAGAAAACGCGGTCGTATGGGATGACAAAATCGAAAGTAAAACAACGGTTTGCCCCGTCTGCGGCAAGCCCTCCGGTACGGGGAAATTCTGCAACAACTGCGGCGCTTCCATGTCAAGAAACCGCTGCCAAACCTGCGGCGAGGAAAATGCGCAGGGTGTAAAATTCTGCAACAATTGCGGCTCTCCGATGAAGGCCGCCGCTCCCGGCAGGTGCGCAAACTGCGGCACAGAGCTGACACCGGGCTCAAAATTCTGCAACGAATGCGGTGAAAGAATATAAGACAAACGTCCAAAGCCGCTTGGCAAAAGCCACGCAACCAAAGCCATACGGCTTTGGTTGCGTGGCTTTAAATATGGAATTTATCTTATAAATCTATACTTATTGAAAGCCATTAATATAAAAGGCGGAACTGTAACAACAGCTAACCAGATATAAAATGAAGCCGCATCTTTTCCTTCATATAAAGCAAAATATAATGCGCCTAAGATCACCCACCCTGCTCCTAAAAATGTCAAAGGGAATACCAATTTACGTTGATAAGCCCTGCCAATATCTGAATTGCGATATTTTTTACCCAGAAAGATATCACTTCCCCAAGCATGAAAAATAGCCTGAATCAGAAACAATAGTCCCAAAATAGTAAAACTCATTAATCTCACACCCTTCCATGAAAACGCAAGAACCGTCCATGTGCTAAGCGCCGGATAGTTTTTCGCTTATGGTGCTTTGCCAGGATTCCGGTGTTCTGTGG
>JAAYJC010000008.1 GCA_012523085.1 Clostridiales bacterium | reverse complement strand
TCGTCGTCTTCGTCGTCATAAATGATGTCTTCAAGAAGGGTAAGATCGTCGCTGAGTTCATCGATCTCTTCACCCAGGTCGAGCGCATTTTCATTTAAGTCCTCAATATCGGCTGCCATCTCTTCCAGAATTTCGATTATTACCGTAAACAGCTTACCTTGATCACTGCTCGTGTCAAGTTTCATACCTTCGATTAGACCCTTCAGATACGCAACTTTCTCAGATGTTGTCATAGAAACCTCCATCTCGCCGCGCCGCGGCGATTTTATTTAAGCTCGAGCTCGACGATCTTTATGTTTGAATATTGCTCGCAATTGGGCTATGTTCAACCCGGTTTAGCCTTTTGCGCGTTCCAGATACTCACCGGTACGGGTATCGATCTTGATTCGATCGCCCACATTGATAAACAAAGGTACCTTAATATTTGCTCCTGTTTCTAAGGTCGCGGGCTTGAGCACGTTTGTTGCCGTATCGCCTTTAAACCCGGGATCTGTAGCGGTGATTTCCAGTTCGACAAAGTTCGGCGGTTCAACGCCAAAGACCGTTCCTTTATATGACATAATCTTGCAGTTCATGTTTTCCTTAACAAAACGGAAATTGTCGTTCAAAAGCTTTTTGTCAATCGGGACGAGATCATAAGATTCAAGGTCCATAAAATAGTATAGGTCGCCGTCGTTATAACTATACGCCATATCCTTACGTTCGACATAGGCATTTTCAAATTTGTCATTTGGGCTGAATGTTGTCTCGGTAACGGCTCCGGATATCACGTTTCGCATTTTTGTGCGGACAAATGCCGCGCCTTTTCCGGGCTTCACATGCTGGAACTCGATGACCTGCATGACATTTCCGTCCATTTCAAATGTTACGCCATTTCTAAAATCACTGGCAGAAATCATATAGGAGTCTCCCCTCGTGTAAAATTTATCTGTTTTAGTTTGATTCGTTCTTTTAGGGATTTTATAATATTTTCCTTATTAATGCAAGCATTATATTGACGGCCTGTTTTCCGCTATATGACCACCAATTCCTTTGGCGCCGACATTAAGTTATCACAGCCCCCTTTTCGAAGCACAATCACATCCTCTATGCGAACGCCGAATTTACCCGGAAGATAGATACCCGGTTCAGCGGAAATAACCGCGTTTTCCGGCATTTTTGTTTTACCGGACGGAGAGGCTGTCGGCGATTCGTGAACCTCCATACCAAGACCGTGTCCGAAACCGTGCCCGAAATATTCTCCGTAACCTTCCTGTGCGATCAAATCTCTTGCGGCTGCGTCCACATACGCGCCGGTTACGCCGGCTTTAGCCGCCTTAATGCCCCTCAGCTGCGCTTGTAGAACGATTTGGTACACTTTCTTCATCTCCTCGGTTACCTTCCCGATTGCGACAGTTCTTGTCATATCGGAACAATAACCGTTAAGGATGCACCCGAAATCCATGGTTAAAAAGCTTCCTTTTTTGATGATATCGTCTCCGGGCACACCGTGCGGCATACTGGTTTTCGCACCGGAAACGACAATCGGATCAAAAGACACATTGTCCGCGCCCAAAAGCAGTATCTGATAAACAAGCTCGGCTGCGACCTCTTTTTCAGTCATACCGGGCTTTATGATCTGCAGTACCCGGTCATATGCTTTTTCCGCAAGGCTTTGTGCCAGATAAAGCAGCTTTATTTCTTCTTCATCCTTGACGGTACGAAGCGCTGTTAATATATTCTGGGCGGGCTTCAACGAAGCCGACAGCTTGTTTTTGTACTTCATATATTCCGCGTGGCTGAGGATTTCCTCCTCAACACCAAGCTTCTTTGCGCCGATTGAAGTAAGGACATTGTTTATTTTATCCACATATGTTGCTTTTGAGTCAACCATATAGACCTTTGCGCCTTGAACGGCTTGTTCGGCCGCTTCGATATATCTGGAATCCGTATAAAAGAATGCGTCTTCTTTGGTAATCAATACAATTCCCGCAGAGGAAGAAAACCCGGTTACATACCGTCTGTTGATTGCACCGGTCACAAGCAGCGCATCTATATTTTTCATCCGGATACTTTCTTTTACCTTTTCGATGTTATTCATTCTTTTTTCCTTCCCTTTTTCGAAGCAGCCTGAACGGTTTTTCGATAAAATATCTAAGCGCGAACAGTGGATTTTTCAGCCTGATGGGCTTCACGATAATGGAGGTGATCCCGCAGAGATTTGCGCCCAGAATATCGGTAAATATCTGATCGCCGACCAGCGCAGTCTCATCTGCGTTTTTAGAGCGAAGTATCATCGCCTTTCTGAGCATCTTCGGCGAAGGCTTCCCTGCTCTGTTTAGATAAGAAACCCCGAAAGCTTCAGCAAAACATCCGGCTCGCTCGGTTTTTGTATTGGAAACAATGAAAAGCTCGATTCCGTTAGATTCAAGCTCCCTTTTCCACGCATTAAGCGCGTCTGAAGGCGGTTGGCCGCTGTAAGGTGCCAATGTGTTGTCCAGATCCAGCAGCAGCAAACGGATATTTCTGCGCAGAAGCATATCCGGCTTGATGTCAAATACTGTATTTAACCGTATATTCGGGATCAGGGAAAATGACATAACAACCTCTCAACAACCGTAACACCTTAACCGACAGATTAAAGAACACAGACGATTTAAACCGGTTTTGTGTCGTTTTTCGCCGTGTTCTCGTTAATGTGTAATCATTGCCTGTCGCCGGCATATTTTATATTATGGGATTTTTCACATTTCCAATCCGTATGTGCAATTACCGGGTAAGGGCTAAAATTCCATTTGAATCAGTATAGCACCAAACATTATGCTTGTCCATCTTCTCTTAACGGCAATTTTGACGGCCCCAGGCAGCTTTTCTGATATCGGCAAAGGTGTTGAACCGGAAAAGGATTTATACTATTCAATAATATAAATGCGTATAAGCAATTATCAAAAGGCTGTGGGCACAATACCGTTCAAAATCTGCTTGGAGAACAGTATTAATAAGTGAGGAATGGCCTATGTCCTTGGATCTCATTTTGGCATCTCCGCCGGAGTACTGCAAAAATGCGCTTCTCTGGGGTTTACCGGTCGCACATATGGCGTATCAGACTTGCGGCAGGCACCTGTATCGGAGCAGTCTGCCGGAAAACCTGAGATGCGGACTGATGCTGATTGCCAATATAAACCCTGGCGGGGACTGCAGCCGTGAGCGCGTGACCGAACGAATCCTTCAAGAGTGTTTAAACCGTTGTTATTCCGGTGTCATAGCGGATTTTGAGCCGCCCTGCTCCTTTGCAGGGCAATTGCTTCCGTTTTTGTATTCGGAGCTAAAGCGTCGCAGGCTTTCTTTTTATGTATCGGAATGGGCCTCCGACTATGTTAAAGACTGTCATGTCATTTTATCTTCCGCGATAACCGGAGGTACTTTACACCAAAGGATCGGGGATTCGGTACATGCCTTTGGCCGGGATAATATCGTTCTGGATTTTGAAATCATGTCACATGATTTTCTTCTGCCTGCGAAAGGCGGAAAAGGACGCAAAATATCGAAAAATATAATCGGAGAGCTTATGGAATTTCATCATGCAAAGCCGCAATTTTCAACAGAACTTTGCTGCAATTATTTTACGTACAGGAATAAGCAGGGCATGCATTTTGTTTTATATGATGATGCCGAGAGTGTAAACAGAAAAACGGAGCTTTCCATGAAGCTCGGTATATCGAAAGCAATTTGTCTCTACCCCGAAACGGACGTTTCTGTTTTAAATACCCTTTTGCGTTATACTGCCGTGAGATGAAATCTAGCCTGTCATGTAAAAATCCGGATTGCTTCGGCAATCCGGATTTTGATTCTTTAATGAAATTTTTTGTTCTTATTCTTTCTCGCAGCTTCAGATTTTTTGCGGCGCTTGACGCTCGGACTCTGATAATACTCTTTTTTCCTGAGGTCTGAAAGAACGCCTGCCTTCGCGCAATTGCGTTTAAAGCGTTTTAACGCGCTGTCCAGAGACTCATTATCCTTGACTCTTACTTCTGACACTTGTTTCCCTCCCTCCAATACGCCCCGAAAGGCGTTAAGGGCCACTATCGGCTTTAACACTTGCATTATAACCCAGAGGCTATTAATTGTCAAGATTTTTTGGTTTTAGGATCAGATTTATAAGTTTATTACGGACAACGATTGATTTTGTTAAATCCGATGTTTTCAACAGCTTACTAATCTTTTCATCGCTTATCGCTGCCATAATGACCGCATTGTCCTCCGAATCCGTTTTAACGTCAATCGTTGTTTTTAGCTTGCCATTGACCTGAACGGCAATCGTCTTGGTCGACTCCGTCATTTTGCTTTCATCATAGGCAGGCCAGGGCTGCATTGACGCTAAACCCTTAAAACCAAGCTGTTCCCAGAGCTCGTCGGCAATATGCGGCGCGAAAGGAGACAAAAGCAGCAGCAGCGTTTTGATATCGCCGCGCTCGGCTCCCTTTTCATAAAACACATTAACAAGCGTCATCAGCGCCGCAATCGCCGTATTGAATTTCATCGCGTCAATATCTTCTCCGACCTTTTTAATTGTCCTGTGAATCGACGCTTCGTTTATCTCCGAGCAGTTTTCTCCTTTTCCCGTCTTCGCTTTCAGGCTCAGATTCCAGACTCTTTCCAAAAACCGCCTGCAGCCCTTAACCGCTTCGGAAGACCAGGGAGCCGTCTTTTCAAAGTCACCGATAAACATGATATACATGCGCATCGTATCCGCGCCGTAGCGCTCGATCACTTCCGTCGGATTTACGACATTCCCTCTCGATTTGGACATTTTCTGACCATCTTCGCCCAAAATCATACCGTGGCTTGTTCTTTTGGCATAGGGCTCGACTGTCGGAACAACGCCGATATCGTAGAGGAATTTATGCCAGAACCTTGAATAAAGCAGGTGCAGGGTCGTATGCTCCATTCCGCCGTTATACCAGTCAACCCGGTTCCAGTATTCAACAGCCCGCTTTGAGACGAGCTCTTTGTCGTTATGCGGGTCCATGTACCGAAGAAAATACCAGGATGAACCTGCCCACTGAGGCATGGTGTCCGTTTCCCGCTCGGCTTTTCCACCGCATTGGGGACATTTCGTATTAACCCAGTCTTTTATCTGCGCCAGGGGTGATTCACCGGTTTCAGTCGTCTCATAGGATTCGACCTCAGGTAATATCAAAGGCAGTTCGGATTCATCAACGGCCACATAACCGCACTTTTCGCAATGGACTATCGGAATGGGCTCTCCCCAGTAGCGCTGGCGCGAGAACACCCAATCGCGCAGCTTGAAGTTGACCTTTTCAAAGCCGATTCCCTTTTCGCTCAGCCATCTCGTGATCTTTTCCTTTGCCTCGGAAACATCGAGTCCATCGAGAAAACCGGAGTTCACCATGATACCCGATTGCGTGTCTGTATAGGGCGCTTGCGAAATATCTCCGCCTTTAACAACCTCAATAATCGGTAAACCGAAGGCCTTAGCAAATGCCCAGTCTCGTTCGTCATGGCCCGGAACCGCCATAATCGCACCTGTCCCATAGGTCGCCAGTACATAATCGGATATATAAATCGGTATCATTTGCCCATTGACGGGGTTTATGGCCTTAATACCTTTGAGTTCTACGCCTGTTTTTTCCTTGTTCAGTTCAGTTCTCTCAAAGTCAGATTTAGCCGCAGCTTTTTCCTGATAAGCCTTGATCTCATTGTTGTTTTCAAGCTTGCTTTCCCACTTTGTCAGAAGCTTGTGCTCCGGAGATATAACCATATATGTCGAGCCGAACAATGTATCGGGCCTTGTGGTAAATACCCGGATGATATCGCTCTCGGTTGTTTGAAAATCAACCTCGACTCCGGTGGACCTGCCGATCCAGTTTTTCTGCTGGAGCTTGACCCGTTCAAGATAATCCACCTCGTCCAGATCATCGATCAGCCTTTGTGCATATTCGGTGATCTTCAGCATCCACTGGCTTTTTTCCTTACGGACAACAGAACTCCCGCATCGTTCACAGGCGTTATCTACAACTTCTTCATTGGCCAGCACGCATTTACAGGATGTACACCAATTGACGGGCATCGTTGCTTTATAGGCCAGACCGCGCTTATAAAGCTGCAGGAAAATCCACTGTGTCCACTTATAGTATTCAGGATCGGTCGTGCTGATCTCCCTGTCCCAATCGAAGCTGTATCCAAGTGCGTTAATTTGCGCCTTGAAGCCCTTGATGTTTTCCTCGGTAACCTTGGCCGGGTGGATTTTTTTGGCGATGGCATAATTCTCGGTAGGCAATCCGAACGCGTCCCAACCCATTGGAAACAGCACGTTATAACCCTGCATCCTCTTTTTTCTTGAGACAATATCCATCGCGGTATAGGGCCTTGCGTGCCCGACATGAAGCCCGTTACCCGACGGATACGGAAACTCTATTAGTGTGTACAGCTTTTCCTTATCACTGTTTTCGTGTGCTTTGAAGCATCTCTTTTCGCTCCAAATGTTCTGCCATTTCTTTTCAATGGCCTTGCTGTTGTAGTTCATGACTTCCCTCTTTTATAACAACACGGTCAGTCCGCGCCTATTTTATATCGTTATTCATTCATGCATTATTCGGTGGTCAGGTATGATATGTCTGTCTTTGCCGCGTCACTCCAAAGGCGCTCTAAATCGTAAAAGTTTCTCATCTCATTTAAGAAAAGATGCACAACAATTGCACCAAAGTCCAATAACACCCAGCCGCCGTTGCGGTAGCCTTCCGTTCTGATCGGCGGCTCGCCTTTATCCGCCATCGCCTTAGACGCTTCATCGGTAAGCGTCTTGATGTGCGTGGACGAATTCGCTGTACAGATGATAAAGTAATCAGCCAATATCGTAACCTCTTCGGTTTTGAGCACGCTGATGTCTTTCCCTTTCTTTGCGTCAAGGGCTTTCACGATCAGTTCCATTGCTTCTTTGGGTGTCAGCATTAAACAAAACTCCTTTTTAAATGTTGTGGTTTTCGGTCATTCACAGGCAATGATTCCGGTTGTGGCATAAAGATTTTTGTTTTCATCTCTGGTCAGAATATCGACATCGGCGATAACAATATCTTCTTTAAACGGATTGATGGTTGCATTGATCATCTCAAGCCACTCGTCCAGCAAAATCGTGCAATAAGATCTGCCGCTGACCCAGTCATTGTAGTTTTCGGGTACGGTATGAAAAATGATATCCTCTTGTTTTAGACGCATGATTTGCCGGCCATACCAGATAATTATTCCCAAATCAAGGTCTGTTTCCACATTATCTCGAAATATTTGTGCAAAATCGTCGATTTTGTCCCAATTATCCAATCTCAGGCACTTCTTTGCAAGCGCTTTCAACAGGTTTTGCTGCGTTTCAATGCGCCCGATGTCTTGTGTCGGATAACCTGAGCGGAACCTGATTACCTTCAGAGCCTTTTCCCCGTCAAGGGGCTGTAAACCTGCTTTAATATGAATAAACAGGTCCTGCTCCGGGTCCTCATAATCCATGTCGATGGGTACGTCAAACTCGATCCCGCCGATTTCATCAACAAGCGAGACAAAAGCCTGCAAATTGACGATGAAATAGCTGTCCGGAACAAAGCCGGTCAGATCCTTCAGCCTTCTCATAAATCCGTCTAACCCGTCATCGCTGTGCATTAAAAGCGTATTTGCTTTCCTTGGGTTCCAGGGAACGTTGACCAGCGTGTCGCGCGGGATGCTGACCATGTTCAGCTTTTTGTTTTTTACATCCAAAGCCCCGATAATTATTGTATCCGTATTTCCGTTATCGTCGTCCATACCAACGATGACAAAGGTATAAAACGCATCTTTTCTTAAGGACCCGTTTACCGATAATGACGGCGCAGCCCGGTCATTTTCTTCTGTACCGACGTTCTGCTCTAATCTGAGATCGTCAGCAAGCTCAGGCGGTCTGACATTGGATTTGTAAAACATATATAAAGCTGTAAGCACCATCAGCAGCAAGACTAACCGGAATATGCGCCTTCTTTTCTTTTTCTTTTGGTACCTGTAAATCAACGCATCGATTCTTCTAATCTCTTCCGCTGTTCTGCCGGTATGGGCGTTCGATGTCTCTGTCCGGTAAAATGTGACATCTATATCGTTACTAAGCGGTTTTCTTCGTCTTTCCATGCTTTCTTTCCGGCTTCAAAAATGCCTTGTCTGTTATAGGACGGCTAATTGATTCATGCGCACCTGATATCTGACTTTCCGGGGTTTACGATACTTCAAAGCTGTTCGGTTTCCGAAGGCAGCAAAGATGGTTCCATCGGATCTTCCGACGG
>JAAYJC010000070.1 GCA_012523085.1 Clostridiales bacterium | reverse complement strand
GCGCGCAGCCGACCAGCCGGATATCTTCGCAGTCATTGGGGATCACATTGATACGAAACGCTTTTCGATTGCTTGATGAGGGTTCAAACGCTGTAAAATCAAGTTTCGGAAAGCACTTTTTCACCGGAATGGACGTCGTCCCGATATTGCCGCCGATATCCAGAAAGGTTCCGCCTTCCGGATGATATCCGTAATGCTTTTCAGCAAGGCCGATAAACTGAAACAGATGATCTTCCGAATAAACCTTACGTTTAAACATTTCATTGGTCATCGGGATATCGCGGGGATTATACAGAAACTGAAAATTATGCCCCGAGCGGCTCATGGTTAAATCCACCGCGATATAGCATAGGTTTTGTCTGATCCATTCCATATGCCCGTCAAAACTCTGGCTTTTTAAAAGGCTTTCCATTCTCAGGGACGACTCCTCAAGCCTTTTCTGACTGCCGGCAAGCTCCGGAAAAGCTTTCTCGGTGTCTTCCCTGACCGGGAAGCCCGTGTATTATTTCCGATAAATCACGGTGCCATTCCCGGCGCAGCTCTTTCAGCAGGCTTTTCATTACTTTGTTCGGCATGGAACCCTCTTTTCTCCGGCAGTTTTAAGCAAGCCGCCAAAACGTCTTCTGTTTCTATGCCGGATACGCATTTCATCACGGTGCCGCGAAGGCATTTTTTCTTTCCCGTCACGCCCGGATCACGGCCGCAGCCGATGCAATTAAGCTTTGCTTTGACGCAGAAAGGAAAGAACTGCTCATCGCCGGTGGTTTCCGTCTGATATGGGTAATACCGTCCCATGTTCCAGCCGGCTCCGAGCACGACGCAGGGCGTCCTTACGGCGGCCGCGATATGCGCGGCGCTGGTATCGCAGGTCAATATAAAAGCAGCGCGGCGTATGGCCTCAATATATTCGCTCAGCCTCGTTTTTCCGATCAGGTAGTTATATTTCCCGGGTAACCCGGCTGCATTAAGCAGCTTTTCACCGGCCGGCTGTTCGTTTTGGCTGCCCAATATCAGGCATGTAAGCCCGCTTTTTTCTATGAGCTTATCGCAGGCAGCGGCGAATTTCTCCGGTTCCCACCGCTGTTCCAAACGGTTCGCTCCGGGGCAGACCGCAAAATAACGCGAAGCGGGGCTTGTCCATCCGGCCGTTTCGGGTATTACCGGCAGCGCCGCCTTAAAATCCACCGCACCTAATCCGCGTACAAACCGGGCGTTTCGCAAAAGCTCCATGCCCGAACCGCTGGGGATGATTTTCGTATACATGCTGTCCGACCGTTTGAGCCAGAACCGGCTGATCAGCGTAAGGTCAGTCTCCGGGGCGACGTATTCAAAAGAGCGGGGAGCAAGCGCGAACAGGTCGGTTTTGAGTTCTCTCGTCGTCACGGTATTTATAACGGTGTCATATGAAGTCTTCATCAGCATCCGCACAGTCTTAAATCTGTGTTTGATACCTGTGAAGACAACCAGCACCTCGTCGAAATAATCCGTCCGGCGCGCGATATCACTCACATCCTTGTTGGCGGGGCATAAAAAAATGAGCCTTTTGCCCGGATAGATTTCCCGATAAGCCCGCGCGCTGTCAAGCCAGAGGACAAAGTCGCCGATATGCGCGCAGCGAACAATCAGCACGCTGTCGGTATTACCGGCGGGTTTTCGGAAAGGCCTCGCAATCCTGAGAAAGCAAAAAAGTGTGGTGTTGAAAAGGCTTGATAAACTGTATAGTCGTCTGCGTATATTCCGCCATATGATGCCAGGCCGTTTCACTTATGCATTCAGCACCTTTTTCACAAATTCCAGCAGACTGACGCAGCCAGAAGAGTCGATCAATCCCAAATTCTCCGGCATCAGGCCAAGCTCGGTAAGGCGTTCCGTATCCGATTTCTTATCTCCGCACGCAGCGCATAATAAAGGATCAAGATGAAAGTCCGCAATCGCCTGCCGGAACAGGGCGAGACCCGGTTTGCGGCAGTCACAGGCTGTGTTGTACGGCGCGACGCTGCCGCCCGCATAATGCGGGCACATATACAGCCCGTCCAATTCGGCGCCCTGTTCTGCCAGCCTGCGGCAAAATTCATCGTTTACGCGCCGCGCCTCGTCGAAGGTAAAATATCCGCGTGCGATACCCGATTGATTGGTAACGACGATCAGCAGATAACCGGCCCGCTTTGCAAGCTTCAGGGCTTCAATCGCACCGGGAAGAAACGCGATAAGCTTCGGGTCGGACAGGTAATGCTTATCGGTGATGATGGTTCCGTCCCTGTCCAGAAAAAATGCCTTGTTCATCAATACACCGCGAAATCCTTCATCAGAAAGCTTCGGACATAATCGGTTATGCCCTCTTCAAGCGTATAAAACGGTTCTTTATAACTAGCCTTTCTCAGCTTATCCATTCCCGCTTCGGTAAAATACTGATATTTCTCCCGAAGGGTTTCCGGCATATCGATAAAGCCGATGTTATGCGGGATGCCCATTGCTTCAAATGTGCATCCCGCAAGATCGCTGAAGGTTCTTGCCTTTCCCGTCCCGAGGTTATACAGCCCGTTTATTTCCGGATGGTCCATCAGAAATGAAATAACCTTGCAAATATCCTTGACATAGATGAAGTCGCGTTTCTGTTCCCCGTCCAGATAATCCGGCCTGTGCGACTTGAAAAGTTCCATTTTACCGGAGGCTTTTATCTTGTTGAACGCGTGAAAAACAACGCTGGCCATGTTCCCCTTGCAGTATTCGTTGGGGCCGTATACGTTGAAAAATTTTAATCCGACATGCTGTGCAGGCGTTTTTTCCTGTTTTTCCGCCCACAGGTCGAATAAGAGCTTAGAATAGCCGTAGCCGTTGAGCGGCCGCAAATCGCGAATATCGGACGTATCGTCAAAACTATGGCTGCCGTCGCCGTAAGTCGCGGCACTGCTGGCATATAAAAACCGTATACCTTCCGAAGCGCAGAAATGCCACAAGGCTTTGGTATACTCAAAGTTGTTTGCATACAGGTAATCGAAATCCTTTTCCGTGGTGTCCGAGCAGGCGCCCATATGGAGAATATAAGAGACCTTCCCGGCAAACGTCGGCAGCTGCTCAAGGAAACGATCTTTGTGTATATATTCGAGATAGGTTTTGTTTATAAGATTACGCCATTTATCGGTACAACCAATATCGTCAACAACGATAATGCGCTCTATCCCTCTGTCGTTGAGCATGCGTACAAGACAGCTTCCGATAAATCCGGCGCCGCCGGTCACAATGATGATTTTGTCCATATTTCCTCCATATTTTGTGCCGGCCTGCCGTAGACGGTCCGAATCCGGTTGATGATGTTTGTTGTGGAGAGACCCTCTTCCATAATGATTAATTCAACCCGGCCTCCATGCTCCTCCACAAAATTCTGCCCGGCGATGCGCTGCCCGGCCCAGTCTTGTCCTTTGACAAGGACATTGGGACATATTTCACGGATCAGCGATTCGGGTGTGTCCTCGTTGAAGATGACGATATAGTCAACCAGCGTAAGCGCTTCCAGCAGGCCTGCCCGGTCCTTTTCTTTCACGATAGGGCGGCAGTCGCCTTTCAGCCTGCGCACCGAATCGTCGCTGTTTAACCCGACGATTAAGACGTCGCCAAATTTCCGCGCCTGCCTGAAAGAGGAAATATGGCCGGCGTGTATAATATCAAAGCACCCGTTGGTGAATACCGCCTTTTTATTTTGCTCCCGGAGGTAATCCATCAGATACGGTATCTGTTCCCGGGTCAGGCGTTTACCCGCCGATGCATATATTTCGCTGCCGACAAGCTCGCTGAATGTTACCGCCGCTGTTCCGAACTTGGAAATGACAATAGAGGCTGCGGTATTGGCCAGCCGGCAGCAATCGGCAAGAGAAAAGCCGGCCGCCATACCCAGCGCGATGATTGCAATTACCGTATCGCCCGCTCCGCTGACATCCACGATTTCCTTTGCCACCGCCGGAAAGTCCTGTTTTAAACCCTGACGGGAAATAAGCGACATGCCTTTTTCGGAGCGCGTGGCGATCAGCCATTTAAACTCGTATTTTTTGCACAGGGAAACACCGGCTGCCTGAATACCTTCCTCATCCTCCTGCGTCAGAAAGACATGAGCGGCTGCGGATAATTCATTCAGGTTTGGCGTACAAATTGTCGCACCCGTATATTTCTGATAATTGGCACCCTTTGGATCCACGAGCACGGGGATATTTTTTTTCCCGGCGTTATCGATTATCAGCCGAGCAAGCGGCGGTGAAACGGCTCCTTTTCCGTAATCGGACAGAATAACGATATTTATACAGTCAAACACGGTATCCAGGCTACAGCCGATATAGTTAACATAATCCTGAGAGATGTCCTCCGTTTTTTCCTGGTCATAACGTAAAAACTGCTGGTTTTTTGAGACAACCCGCGTTTTTGTTATCGTTTTAACCCGATCATCCTGCCATAAAAAACGGGTGTCAGCACCGAGCTCATTAAGCATGGACAGGAGCAAATCGCCGTCGGGATCTTGTCCGATGCAGGACAGAACGCGTACGTTGGCTCCCAAAGCCCGGATATTACGAGCAACATTTCCCGCTCCGCCAAGCCGCATTGTTTCTTCCTTAACCTCAATGATCGGTACCGGAGCTTCCGGTGAGATACGGCGGACATAGCCAAATATATACCTGTCCAGCATTAAGTCGCCGAGTACAATCACGTTAACCGCTTGTATTTTTTTGATTTGTTCAGGAGTCATGAAACATACCTTCCCCTAACCCCATATTCCAAGAGACATTTCCGGTCGTTCATTTGTGCATTTCATATCCATTGCAGTGGGAAAGAATGCATTCGATTCCTTGAAAAGATAGTCGGAACGGCG
>JAAYJC010000007.1 GCA_012523085.1 Clostridiales bacterium | reverse complement strand
CAACAGCACAACGCTCTCCACAAGCATCTGCGGTTCCGTTATCGTACCGGTCTTGTCTACGCAAAGGACATTTACTCTGGCCAGCGTTTCTATGCAGCTCATTTCATGGACAAGAGTCTTCTTTTTTGCCAGGCGGATCACACCAACGGCCAGCGCGATGCTGGTTAAAAGATATAAGCCCTCCGGAATCATTCCGACCAAAGCGGCGACACTGGTTACAACACTTCGCTGAAGGTCGAATTGCTGGACATAATAGTGGTTGTAGAATAAAATAATGCCAACCGGAAAAATGATGATTCCGATGGTTTTAATTAAGCGCGTTAAGGATTTCATCATTTCCGATACACGCTTGCTTTTAGACCTTTTGGCCTCCACCGTCAGGCGGGAGGCGAAACTGTCCGCACCGACCTTGTCCAGTCTCGCTTTGCAGGAGCCGGACACAACAAAGCTTCCCGACAGTAAAAAGTCGCCCTCGGATTTTGATATTTCATCGGGCTCTCCGGTAATCAGCGCTTCGTTAACCTGAACGCTGCCCGTCAGAATAATCGCGTCTGCGTAGATCTGTTTTCCGGACGAAAAAATGACGACATCATCCAGCACCAGATCGCTTGAACGCAGAGATTGAACTCTCCCGTCACGTATGACTTCCGCATGCGGTTCCGATAGTAAGGTGAGCTTATCCAGTGTTTTCTTCGATCTTATCTCCTGAATAATGCCGATCAAGGCATTGATCACGATGACGGGCATAAAAATCAGGTCCCGCAGAGAACCGACGGCAATCACACATCCGGCAAGGATGGCGAACACCAGGTTAAAATAAGTAAATACATTGGATTTGATAATCTGGCCGATGGTCTTGGTCGGTGATTCCACCGGTGTATTGGCATAACCCGAACGATGCCTTTCTTCGGCTTGCAGCGCTGTCAGCCCAATATCGGGCGTGCTGGCGATTCTCGGCAAAAAAACACGCTGAATCTGCGTCTGTTCTTTTTTTCGCATTTTCGGCTCCCATTCAAAAGAAATACAATCGGTTCAGATCCGATAAGCGCCAATATGGCGTATGTATTCACTATATCTTATCACAAATTTCGCCAAATCAAATCATTATTTTATACTTTTTTCAAGCCGGGCATTATCTTGATAAGCCGCCGCTAAAGTGGTAGAATGAATTATCTAAAAAAGCCTGTCCGAGGAGATGAGAATAATGGCTGATCAGGAAAGTCGTCTGGCCTACCTTAACGCGAGAAAACTGGCGCGAAAATATACTTCCGATTATGCAAACACGGAAACAAAAGGTTATCTCCCGGTATTGGATGAAAGACTGCACGGTGTCGTTATCGTGGGGGAGATCAACCTCGGCTATCATGAAATCATGCTTTCAAGAATCATTGGGACCAAAACATCGGCAAGAAGCAATTCTTTTGCCGGCAACTTCATGCCTTTACTGTCGGAAGATACGGAATTCGCGCTTAAATGGCAAGCCGTATACGCAAGCCAGCTAAAAGAGGGCATCAGAGAGCCGATTACCGTATATGAGTATATTAACCGGTATTATGTGCTGGAGGGAAATAAAAGGGTCAGCATTCTCAAATATGTCGGGGCTGCGTCCGTATATGGAAACATCATTCGGCTTTTACCCGAGCGGGACGAAAGCAATACGGAGATTTCAATTTATTATGAATTTCTGGATTTTGACAAACGGCTCTTTTTTAACAATTTGTGGTTTAGCCGGAAGGGCAGCTTCACCAGGCTCGTCAGGCAGACGCAGCATTTTTTAAAGCATCATCCGGAAGTTAATAGCGACATCGGAACCGTAATCAATCATGTACACCGCATTTTCAGGGAAGCTTATAAGGCCGTAAACCTCAAGGGTCTTAACTTTACGACAGGCGACGCCCTTGTTGAATATATCGGCGTATTCGGTTATCCGTATAAAGCGACGGGAAAGGAACTGAGAAAGAACATCAGAAACGCCTATTCCCAATTCCTTGTCGCGGCGGGGGAGCGTTCGAGAGAGGCCGTCGAGGTGTCGCCGGAACAAGGCGCGATGTTTCAATCCAAAACCGGAATTTTCAGATCCCCGAACCGGATTACAGCGGCTCTGGCGTTTGAAGGAACACCGGAAACGAATATCTGGACAAGGTTTCATGTCCGGGCAATTGACAGGATCGAGAAAAAGTACCAGGATTACCTTAAAGTAGAAAAACTCTACAATTGCTCTGTCCATGGCTCGCAGTGCTACAGGGACATTACGGGACTCTTGGAAAAAAAGCCTGATATTCTATTTACAACAAGCGCGGCCATGTCGAACGCGAGTTTACGCATTGCGTTGGAAAACCCGGATATCATCGTGCTCAACTGCGATACACCGCATGAAGGGAAAAACCTTCACACTTACTTTTTTAAGATGTATGACCTGACGTTCCTCTGCGGTATTCTTTCGGCTGCGATGAGCGAGACCGGTAAAATCGGCTATATGTCGACATATATGAAATCACCCACTTATGAGTTAAACGCCTTTGCCATCGGAGCAAGGATGATTAATCCGCGCACACAGGTTTTCGATTTTGCGATGACCGGCATTAATGACTGGGCGGAGCACGACAAGGCCAGATACGAATTTGCCAGAAACGGCGCAGACATAGCGTTCTGTCTTCATTCACCGGACAATCCACTGGACAGGAAAGCATTTCCGGAGATCTATGCCCAAATTTATCGGATTGACGGAAAAACCGGCTATCCGGTCGAAAGCCTGGCCGGCGCATCGTTTGACTGGGAGCCGTATTATGAAAAAGTCATCAGCGATGCAATCATAGGAAAGTCCAGCCTTTTGGATGGACACATGGAAGGAAACCCCATCCATTTCGGATGGGGGCTCAGTACCGGTGTGATGGATATATTTCCGGTGAACAGTGTAATCGGTGTAGCGGGACGCCTTCTTCGGATTTTCAGGGACCTGATCAAGGACAACAGGATAAATCCCTTTGAAGGACCGATCTATGACAATAAGGGCAATATGCGCATTGATTGGAATTATGTACCGACTTTGATGGAAATACAGCAAATCAAATGGCATGAAAGTTGCGTTACCGGCATCAATTATTCTTTTTGAAGACACCCGAGGAAAGCCGCGTCAGCTTAACACCCAAAACAGCGCAAAGAAAACACTTGAGAATATCGCCGGGTAAATAGATCAGCATGCCGATTTTCAGTATATGGCCGAAACGGAAGCCTTTTTTCAAGTAAAAGTTTAATATTAAAGTCATGTAAGGAATCGCAACTAAATACATGACAGCCAAACCCGAAAGACAGGCTGTCATCAGGCGGATAAATGTCGTTCCCTTTTCACTGATGCGCCCGACAAGGTATGAAGCAGCGATAAAACCCAAAATAAAACCGAATGTCGGCGTCAGAGTATACCCTATTCCGCCGCCGGTAGAAAAGATCGGAAAGCCGAGTAACCCCATCAAGGCGTACAGAAGCTGAGACAGCGCACCGTACCTTTTCCCGAGCAGCATACCGGAAGCCAGCATGAAAAAAACCTGCAAAGTAATCGGCGCCAGAGGAGTCGGTATTTTGATCAGAGAACCGGCCGCGGTCAAAGCGGCCATTAAAGCGCTCGTAACCAGATATTTTGTTTTCATATACCATCCCAATTGTAAACTCATAATATTGTGACTAGGTTTACAATAGAATAAAACAAAAATAGAGAAAAGGCAAGTATTTTTTGGCGGCCGTCGGTGAGATACGCAACGAACTACACGTCTTCAGGCGAAGTGCGGCATGCGGTTGGCCGAAACGGAATGCTGTTCAAGGGAAGGTGGGCCTATGTCAAAAAATGAAATATTGAAGATTCTGGAGGAAAACGATGGATTTGTTTCCGGGGAGGAGATCAGCGGAAAGCTCGGGGTTTCAAGGGCCGCCGTCTGGAAAGCGATCAAACTCCTGCGGCAGGAGGGCTATGTCATTAATTCGAGGACAAATCGGGGATATAAGCTGGAGTCGAGTCCGCAGGTATTGGACTGCGGCCTGATCGGCGGGATGCAAACCGACAGCTCTGTTCAGGTCGTCTGCGTGAAGAGCGTGGATTCAACGAACAACGCGCTGAAGAAGATGGCGCTGGACGGGGCGCCGGAGGGTATGGTACTGGTGGCAGATCATCAGACTTCCGGGCGGGGCAGGCTCGGCCGAAGCTTTGTTTCTCCGAAGGGTAAGGGTGTTTATATGAGCATCCTGTTAAAACCCGAATTTATCGGAGACATTGCCGGGCTAACCTGCATGACGGCCGTCGCAGTAATAAATGCGATAGAAAAAATAGCCGGGACCACACTTGATATTAAGTGGACAAACGATATTCTGCTGGCGGGTAAGAAGCTCTGTGGCATCTTGACCGAGCTTTCCACGGAGGGAGAAAGCGGGGGAGTGCGCTTTGCCATTATCGGAATCGGTGTCAATGTCAATCAGGAAGTCAGTGATTTTCCGCCCGAGCTTCGCGAAAAAGCCTGTTCTTTGTATTCCGCACATGGCGTAATGCAAGACAGGAACCGGATTGCCGGTGAAATCGTTCTCCGCTTTTTCGATATGTACCGCAGCTTGAAGGAAAACAGAAGGAAAGTTATGTCGGAATACAGAAAAAAATGTGTTACCATCGGCAACATCGTTGCGTATACACGCGACGGAAAGCAGCTTCGCGCGCTAGCGGAAACAGTGGATTTCGAGGGGGCTTTGGTTGTCAGAAAAGATAACGGGCAGCTGGATAAGCTGAGATTCGGCGAGGTCAGCATCGTTTCTTGAAGCGTAAAGGGCAAAGGATATGAGATTAAATGAAATATCTTGAAGATATGATACGGCGCTATGGAGAGATCGAAAAGGGCAATATTCTGAAGGTGGACAGTTTCCTCAATCACCGGATGGACCCGCAGGTCTACAAAGAGATCGGGAAGGCTTTCCTGCGGTTGTTCGGTGATTGCGAAGTAACAATGATTCTTACGATAGAAGCCTCGGGAATAGGCATTGCGGCAGTTACGGCACAGTACTTTATGGTTCCGGCCGTATTTGCCAAGAAATCAAAAACGAGCAATATCGGGGACGACCTGTATTCCGCGGCGGTATATTCCTACACGCACCGGAGGTCTAATACCATCGTCGTATCAAAAAAATACCTGTCGACAGACGACAGGGTTTTGATTATCGATGATTTTCTGGCCAACGGACAGGCCTTGATGGGGCTCAAGTCGATTGTCGGGCAAGCGGGCGCTGAGCTTATAGGCTGCGGTATCGTGATCGAGAAAGGCTTTCAAGGGGGCGGCAGAATGCTTCGCGAGCAGGGCATAAGGGTCGAATCGCTGGCGATTATTGATGCCATGACAGAAAATACAGTCGTTTTCAAGAAATAGGCTATCCTGAAGAGCAAAGCAATCGGACAAAAAGTTTAACCCATTTCATGAGAAACCGGTATAGCGGCATTTATCATCATACCTGTGCCCGGAGCCATGTTAACCTGACGGCCGGAGCGCTTTCTGCCGTCAGGTTCTGCGTTGCTTTAGCTTTTCTTGAACCGAGGGATAGGCGTCCAGATCGGTATGCGGCAGAAATTTTGCCGCATACATTTTTGTCAGGAAATCCTGGGCTTCGCCAAGGGATAAATAATCAATTTTCTCGATCAAGCTTTCCGCGGTGTCGTATAATTTTGCATCGGTGAGCAGCATATATGCACCCAGTAAAGAGGCATTTCCCAATACGGTAAAACGGTCACGCGGAAGATCCGGGTATAGGCCTATCGTAATGGCCGATTCAAGATTCAGGTATCTTCCGAAAGCGCCTGCCAGATATACTTTTTTCAGTTCACCCGGACCAATACCATAGGTTTCCAGTAAATAAGAGACCATAGTGTTTGCCGCGGCCTTAGTTTCCATAAAGCTGAATATATCCCTTTGTGTGAACAGGCACTCTTCACCGGTTCCGGATTCATGCGCCCAGGCATAAACGACGCAATACATGTTTTCTCTCGTGACAATGCGTTCCGATTTTCCCGGTACGAACGCGCCGGAAGGGTCAATCCATCCTTCCAGAAACATTTCGGCCAATAAATCGACTATGCCCGATCCGCAAATACCGATCGGTTTTTCGTTTTGTATAGTGGTAGCGGCAAAATCGCCTTTGGTAATCCTGACCGAATCAATGGCGCCCGGCTTGGCCGGCATACCCTGCTTGCTGATGCCCCCTTCCAGAGCAGGACCTGCGGCGCCCGCAGCAGAGAGCAAAAACGTATTGTTGCCGAGAACCATTTCTCCGTTCGTTCCGAAATCCATATAGAGGGCCAACTCGCTGCGGTGATACATGCCGGAAGCAAGAAGCCCGCTTATTGTATCGCCGCCGATATAGTTTGCTGCCGAAGGCAGGCAGTAAACAAATCCGGGTATCGTAAGCCCCAGATTCTCGCCCGGAACAAACTCCGCGCTGTTAAAGGCCGGGGTATACGGGTTATGGAAAATAAACCAGGGATCAAAACCCAGAAGGAAGTGAATCATTGTTGTGTTCCCCGATATAACCATAACGCTGCAGTTATCCTGAGAAATATTTGAAGCTTTACACAGATCACCGATTAAAAGGTTCAGATCATCTGCCGCTTGCTTTTGCAGCTCTGATAGGCGCAGGTCATTGTCCTTTACATAAAATATCCGGCTGAGAATCTCGTCGCCGATTTTTCTCTGGGAATTGAACATGACCTTTTCCGCCAAAACGCGGCCGGTATTCAAATTTACCAGCTGCATTGCTATCGTGGTGCTGCCAAGGTCGGCGGCAAAGCCGTAATGGACATCGGTAGTATTACCCCGCTCTATCCGGATAATTTCCCATACATAGCCCTTCATGATCATTGTAACCGTAAGCTTCCAGTCAAAATCCCTGAGCAGCTTATAATACTTTTGGAATGTTTTCATCGGAAATGAAATATCTCCGAAATCCTTTTTCAGCGCTCTTATGATCCTGTCTTTATCCGCCGTGAAGCTTGCTGTATCGGGCGGATCGATTTCCATATATATTTTTTTCGAGATAGACATACGCATATTGATCTCCGTTCTGCCGCGAAGCGGCAGCACAAATAGTCAGGCCAAATCGATTTCTTCCGTGTTAAATCCTACCGTTCTTCTCTGAAGTAGTTTACACCGGTGCTTTTGGGGATAGCGTGTTCCCTCGACTGCCGGATTCCTGTGGCAATCAGCACAATGACCGTCGCTAAATAAGGGAAGATATCGTAGATCTGGCTCGGGATGCCCAGCGGTATATACATGCGCATAATCGACAGACCGCCGAACACAAGAGAACCCAGAAGAGCGCGGCTCGGGCTCCAGGTGGCAAAGATCACAAGGGCGACCGCAATCCAGCCCATTCCGCTGACGCAGTTGTTTACCCAGACCCCGGAGCAAATGACCATGGATATATACATGCCGCCGATACCGCATATACCGCCGCCGATACAGGTAGCGAAATATTTATATTTCGTCACGTTGATCCCGGCGGCGTCAGCCGCTGCAGGATCCTCGCCGACAGCCCTGAGGTTGAGGCCCGTTCGGGTTTTGTTTAGAAATACAGCCATTGTGACGGCAACAGCTATGCCGAGATAAACCAGAAAATTATAAGAAAACAAAAGCTTTCCCAAATAAGGGATGTCGGATAGGTACGGAATCCGGATATTTTGAAAAACCGCTTTGGTCGCGGCACCGACGGCGGCATATCCGCTCGCGGATCTTCCGCCAATGACATCCCCGAAAAAGTTACCGAATCCGGTTCCGAAAATCGTCAATGCCAGGCCTGTAACGTTTTGATTCGCTCTTAAGGTAACGGTCAGAAAACTGTAGATCAGCGCGCCGAGCATTCCGAACAAAAAGGAAAAAACAACCGCGAGCACGGCAGCCGGAATACCGCCGGGTACCGAAAACAGGTTTTCATAAAACAGGGCGCCGGCAAGACCCGATATGGCGCCCATGAACATCATGCCCTCAACGCCGAGGTTCAGATTACCGGATTTCTCGGTCAGTATCTCACCCAGAGTTCCGAACAGCAGAGGCGTGCCTGCAAGGACGGCTGCACAAAACAAGTTAACGATTACGTCCATTTTTTTGCCCCTTTCTGAATATCAGCTTATAGGTGATGAAAAATTCGCAGCCGAGCATGAAGAAAAGAATGGTACCTGTCAGCAGCGAGGCAGCGGAAGCGGGTATTTTAAAATCGGTCTGTATTCTGTTGGAGCCTTTTTGCAAAATGGCAAGAAAGGCTGAGACGGCAACCATGATGAGCGGATTGAGCTTAGAGAGCCATGCGACCGTAATGGCGGTAAAACCGACGCCGTTGGCCGTATAATTCGTCAGCGTGTAATCCGAGCCGGAGACTTGCATGAAGCCCACAAGCCCTGCAATCGCGCCGGATATGAACATGGTTCTGATGATGATTTTCCTGACGTTCATCCCGGCGTAAAGCGCCGTATTGCTGCTTTCACCGACAACGGATATTTCATAACCGTGCTTTGTGTATTTCATATATCCGTAAACCAAAAAGACCAGCGCCAGTACGATGATCCAGCCGATGTGGACGCCGAATACCTTCGGAAGCCTGGCATCGAAAGCGAACATGGCGATTTTAGGAAAGCCGCCCGGTATTTCCTTCCAGGGCCCGTTTTGCAGGTAATTGATGAACCCCAGAGCAATATAGTTGAACATCAGCGTGAACAGCGTTTCATTAATATTGAAGCGTGCTTTGAAAACAGCAGGAATCAAACCCCAGAGACCGCCGGCTAAAACGGCAACAAGGAACATGAAAATCAACAGCAGCGGACCCGGCATGCTCTGATGGTGAAACAGCGCGATATAAGATGCGGCGATTGCGCCCGCAAGGATCTGGCCTTCCGCGCCGATATTCCAAAACTTCATTTTAAAGGCAAGCGCGACGCACAATGACGAGCCGAGCAGCGGTATCGCTATTTTTATGGTTTCGATACGTGAAATCCTTGAGCCGAAGGAACCTTTGATCATATCGGCATAAACACTGACCGGATTATGCCCCAGCAGTAAAATGATCAAAGCGCCGGTCAAAAGGGCACAGATAAGCGCCAGTGCCCGTATCAGATACGCCTTGCGCCAGGTAATTCCGGATCGTTTCACCATTCGGACAAACGGCTCTTTTTTTTCGACGGCAGAGCGGCTGCGAATGAGATTCATGCCGTTTCACCGTCCTTTTCGCTGTCTGCATGGACCATCATAAGACCCAGTTTGTCCTTTGACGTTTTTTTGGCATCGACGATCCCGCTGACTTTTCCGCCGCAAAGTACCATGATCCGGTCACAAAGCTCAAGCAGTACATCCAAATCTTCGCCGATATATAAAATCGCGACATTCTTTTTCTTTTGCTCGTTGAGCAGATCGTATATGGTATAAGATGAGTTGATATCCAGTCCCCGGACAGGATAAGCAACCAGAAGAACGGAAGGGCTGGATGCAATTTCGCGGCCCAGCAAAACCTTTTGCACATTGCCGCCGGACAAGAGGCTGATCGGTGTAAATACGCCAGGCGTTACGATATCAAGCGCTTTGATCATATGCTCAGCCATTTTTTTGGGTGTACTCCGGTCCGTGAACGGGCCTTTTCCGTTCTTGTAGCTTTTGAGCATCATATTGTCCACCATATCCATCGAAGCAACCAAACCCATTCCCAGGCGGTCCTCCGGTACAAACGCCATAGCGACGCCCTTTTTAATGATCTCTGTCGGGGTTTTACCGACGATGTTTTCATGGAATGACCCGGACGGTGTCTCACCGCGGCACAAAATGGCGCCTCCCTTTATCGGGTAAAGACCTGTGATTGCTTCACACAGCTCGCGCTGACCGCTTCCGGCAATACCGGCGACACCGAGAATCTCACCGCGGTTGAGCGTGAAACTGATATTGTCTAAAACGGTATGACCGTCTGAATCCACGCAAGTCAGATCGATAACCTTTAAAAACGCGTCCTTTATCGCAGGCGGGTCAGGTCGTTCGATTTCAAGGCTTACGGCGCGCCCGACCATCAATTCGGTCAGCTCCTGACGGTTGGTATCGCCGGTTATCACCGTACCCACCGAGCAGCCTTTCCGCAAAATCGAGACCCTGTCCGATACGGCGAGCACCTCGTTGAGCTTATGCGTGATAATCACGATTGCTTTGCCGTCGTTTCTCATATTCCGCAGAACCTTAAACAGCTTTTCGCTTTCCTGCGGCGTTAAAACAGCCGTCGGTTCGTCGAGGATTAAAATTTCCGCTCCCCGGTATAAAAGCTTGATGATTTCAACCGTTTGTTTTTCGCTGACCGACATATTGTAGATTTTTTTAGCCGGATCGATTTCAAAGCCGTATTTTGCGCTGAGCTTCCCGATTGTTTCATTGAGGTCTTTTCGGTTCAGCCTGGCATCGCCTTTTAAACCGAGCACAATGTTTTCGGTTGCCGTCAGCACATCCACCAGCTTGAAATGCTGATGGATCATGCCAATACCGAGATCATGCGCATCTTTGGGTGAATGGATGGAGACCTCCTCGCCGCCAACGATAATGTGACCGCTGTCAGGGTAGTAGATCCCGGACAGAATGTTCATCAGCGTTGTTTTGCCGCTGCCATTTTCGCCCAATAAGGCCAGAATCTCACCGTAACGTACGTCCAGTGAGATGTTGTGGTTTGCCAGAACGTCGCCGAAGCTTTTTGTGATATCCATCAGGCGGATTGCGTTCAATTCATCCGTCATTTCCGACCTCCTTGACAGGGGGATAAAAGGATTTATATTGTTTAATAATTAAATGCAAAACAGTATGAATGCTATTAAAAAGGCCATGGGCACTTTTGCGCAGTATAACTGATTTTCGACACAAAAGCAAGGAAAATGACACTTCATTAGAACGTGCGCTCATCGTGTACATAGGATTAAGCGCCCGCCGTATGGTTATACGACAGGCGCTTAAATTTGTTGTTGTTCGTTATCCGCCTATGATTTCAATGCCTTTTAATACATGGCTGAAACTGGGTGCGCTTTGCGGTTCGATGAAAACAGCGCCGTCTTCCACGACGAGATTGTCTTGATTGTCATAAAGAGGGCCTTTAAAGACCTGAAGGTCACCGGCGATAATATTATCTCTGGCGGCGTTGATGGCATCGGCTGTACCCGGAGCGATCACATTTTCGTTGAGCGCTGAAACATCGCATACGCCGTCTTTAATACCGCCGCTCCAGTCGGTTGGAATTGGTGTTCCTTCCAAAAGGGACGAAACGGCGAAGATCAGGTATTTGCTCCAGTCCCATACAGCGGAGGTCAAAACCGCATTCGGGGCCGCTTCGATCATATCAGAGTTATAGCCTACGCCCCATGCGTTATTCGCTTCAGCGGTGGTCATTGTAGCCGTGCTGTCGCAGTGCTGGCCAAGTACGTCGCAGCCCGCGTCTATCAACGCCTGGGCGGCTTGCATCTCGGCAGGCGGGTAGTTCCAGTCGTTGGTATAAATAACCTTCATCGTGACATCCGGATTGACAGAGAGTGCGCCAAGATAGAAAGCGTCATAGCCGCTGATGACTTCGGCATAGGGCATAGCGGCGACATATCCGAGCACATTCGTTTCGGTTTTGAGGCCTGCGGCGATACCGGACAGATACCGGGCTTCAAAAATGTTACCGAAATAATTGTGGTAATTGGGCAGCGCAGTGTCTTTTGCCTTGTAGCCGGTGGCATGGCAGAATTGAATATTCGAATATTCCTTCGCAATGGCGATCATATAATCTTCAAATCCAAAACTTGTGGCGAAAATAATGTTGCATCCGGCGTCAACAAGTTCTCTGATAGCCGTATCGCAGGCGCTGGATTCGGGAATATTGTATTTGTTGATGATCTGTTCATCTTTCAAACCAAGGGCTTTCTGCATGTTCTTTGTGCCAAGGTCGTGGTTGTAGGTATATCCCTTATCGCTTGAGTCTCCGATATGGACAAAGCCTATCTTGATGTTTTCAGATGTGATGTCGCCACCGTTCTTTGATTTCTCGCCTTTCTTGCACGCAGCAAGCGAGAAAACCATAACGGCGCACAGAAGGACAACCAGAATTCTTTTCATGTTAACTCTCCTTATAGCATAGATATCAATGCCTCAAAGCAAAAAACAGCGTTATGGAACCATAAGCTGGATGGGGCTATTATAAACGAATCTGTCGCATATTGCAAACACTTTTTTGAAAGACTAAGCGATTGCGCCCGCTTTGGGATTCCCGTTCTGATACAAACGGCCTTTCCGATCGTTTGCCGGTCGGAAGATTGCCTCAACTGTTTTGGAAAGGCCCTGCCGGGTAATCACATTGTTGCATCAGATGCTCAGGTATGGTATAATATATTTCATAAAAAGGCGAATATTGACGGTCATGACAGCCGCTGTGTAAGGGCATAAAGTGATCGCTTTATGTCAGTGAAAATTACCGGGACTGCTATCATTTTTGATTTCAAAAAGAGCGAATCTTTTGAGTAGGGGCGCTGTCTATGAATTTTTTACAAATCAAATATTTTATTTCGGTTGCTGAAAACATGAGTTTTACCAAGGCGTCTCAATCTCTTTACGTATCACAGTCTACTATAAGCAAACAGATTGCGGCCCTTGAGGATGAATTGGGCATAAGTTTGTTTTACAGATCGGGAAGAACGATTGCGTTGTCACCTGCCGGAGAATCGTTATATAATGACTTTACAAAAATGTTGAAAAGTCTCGAGGAAGCTGTCGGAAAAGCAAAATCCATGGTCACAGGTCTTGTCGGACAGTTTAAGCTCGGTATCCTTCAGTTTTTGGATATCGGACGGATATTGCCCGGATTGATCCGGGATTTTCAGATCAACAATCCAAATATCAAGCTGGACCTTCTGCTGTCAAGGCGCAAGGAATTACAAAGGCTGTTTTTGGACGGCGAACTGGACGGGGTGATTTTGCTTTCCTTTGAAGCAGAGGAAATCAGCAACTATCCCTCTGTCATGACGATGGACTTGCCGCAAGGCTATCACAGGTTAATTTATCACCCAACGGAAGAAAGAAATAATGCCGAGTTGACTATCGACGATTTTAAAGACGAGACGTTCATCTTTCTGTCCCCAATAGAAATAGAAGACAGGGTAAACAAATCGGTTGTAAAAATCCTGGAGGAGCTTGGTATTGAACCGAAGCATATTCACTGGGTTGATTCGGTTGAATCCATATTCCTGTATGTAGAGGAAGGCATGGGCGTTGGGGTTGCCGGTCCCTCTCTGCGCATGGCAGAAAACGATCGGATCAGAAGCATACCGCTGATTTCTGAACACTCACTGACCGGGCTGAGCTTTTGCTGGAAATCCGTCAACGCGAATCCCGCACTTACCGTCTTTATCGATCATATCAAAGAGAAAATGTCCGAGCTCAGCGTATGATTGCCGCCTATAAACCGGACTCCATGGAAAAGAGTGGTGATTAAATGACCGGGCGCAAGAGGCAGGAACCTAAACGAACCTGCGCAATCATCGGCGGCCTGACCGAAAACGGCGGGGCAGTCATGGCAAACGAAGAAAACCTGATATACAGCCTGCGGCAGTTAATGGAGCGTGTTATCACCGAAATGAACTGCCGCACGTTCATCAGCGGCATGAACAAAGGTATTGAACAGCATGGAGCGGAGCTTGTACTGAAGCTCAAAGAACAATATAACCTAACATTATGGGGTATCATTTCCTCGGAGGAGCAATGGATCGAGTGGACCGGCAAAGAGCGTGACCGTTTTTTCCGGCTGATGGAGATGGCCGACTATGAGTTCCGGACATCAAACAAAAAATCCGATAAAAGCCGCGCGTCACAGCTGAAGGTCATCGAGGAGGAGGCGGATGTTTTAATCATTATCCCTTCCGCCCCTTCCGACGAGTTAAACGAAATATTGATCGGCGCAGTAAAAAAAGGAAAAAAGGTGTATCAAATTAACCGGGAAACCGCGGAGATTTCTTCCTTTCTTGAGCTAATTTGAACCAACACAAAGGGCTGATGCAAATGCCTGTCAGGCATTTGCATCAGCCCTTTTAAATAATACTGTTCTTCATATTTTAATGGAGAACAGTATAATTTATATTTTAAGAAGATCCGTTTTACATATCAGCTGCCCAAAGGCCATGGAGATTGCAATACTCATACAT
>JAAYJC010000069.1 GCA_012523085.1 Clostridiales bacterium | reverse complement strand
CCTATATTTAAGATGCTATGCTTCACGACCCTCCAGTGTTTCCGCCGCCGCGCGTGCCCAGGTGACCGCGCGCCCGTGACTGTTGCCGCTCAATAAGAGCGGATAATCCACGCCGTAGAACCCGCCGGATACATTGCCGACGGCGAGCAGGCCGGGAACCGGTTTATGGTCTTTGTTCAGCACGCGCATCTTTGTGTCGATCAAAAGACCGCCAAACACATTGAGCAGAGCAGGTCCCCACTTGAGCGCGTAATAGGGTGGCTTTTCGATGCGTGTCAATAGATTTGCCCGTTTTCCGTAATCGACATCCTCTCCCAGATCGTACAGCTCATTGTAACGAGCGACTGTTTTGGTAAGGTTTTCAATCGGCACGTCGATTTTAGCCGCCAGCTCCTCGATTGTGTCGCACCGTACGCAAAGCCCGTTCTGGACATAGTTATCGATCATTTTCTGCGTATCGTTGTTCTCTGTCCAGGGCCGCCCGTAAACTGCGCCGAGAGAGTCCACGAACTGTCCGCCGCCGTATTGCGCAAGCTTTGCGCACTCGTCGAACCATTTGGCATCAAATATCGTATACGCCCAGTCTCCGCGAGGCTGCATCAGACAGCGGATGGCCTTGGCCTGAATCCAGGTGTCCTCATTCATAAACCGATTACCGAGGCGATTGACATGCAGGAAGAAAAAACAATAAAAAGCGTAGGCGATCAGGTGCAGGGACAGCGCCCAAGGCTCGTTTTCAAAGGCGCCTCCGGCCCAGTAGCCCATCTTGTGCCCATCGCCCGTATTGAGTCCGGGCGGATAATATCCGTTCTTTGAAAGCTTGCTGCCGAGCGGAGAAAAGGCTCTAAGCATTTCGGGATCGCCTCCGATGTCGCCGGTGGCCAGAACAACGCCGTGCGAAGCCGCGTACCTTCTGAATTTCCCATCCTCACATTTGGCCAGTGCCGCATTGACGCGCCCATCTGTCTTTTCCAGCTGAGTAACGCGGGTATTGCGAAGAATGGTACAATCGCCGGATACGGCCACATCCTCAAAGATTTCGCATATCAGCATGGCACCGCTGTATTTATATTTGCTGCCCTCGGTTTTTTCCAAAAAGTGCGTGCCCGCGTACTCTGTGAAGTCGGGGCCCCTATAATTTCCGCCGAATAAAACCGCCTTCACATGGCTGCCTCCGCATTCTAGCAGCCATTCAAACGCCTCCTCGCTGCGGTTTATATACAGCCACAGCAGATCCTCGTTCACGCGGCTGCCGCAAATGCGCATCCAGTCGCGCGCAAATTGCTTTTTATCAATGATGACGCCATTTTCCCGCTGTATTTTGGAGCCGATCGTTGCGATATGCGCTCCATGTGCGACCAGACCGCGGTATTTTTCAAGCACGACGCAGCTAAGACCAAGCTGAGTGCACCTTGCGGCCGTGGCAAGCCCTGATATGCCGCCGCCGACAATAACAACATCCGCTGTTACCGTTTCACAGATTTTATCCTCCGGGATCGGAGCGGGAGGCGTGTCCCATGAGTGCGCAACGGATACTTCCGGGATTGTCATGCTTCCGCTTTCATCGAACAAGTATTCCAAGAAGCCTTTCTCCTTTCAACATATGGTTTGCTTGTCAGATACTGTATCATATCTGATGTCTAAACACAAGCTACAGCATGGGTAAAAAGCGCTATAAGGTAATGCCTGTCCAAAGAGTATCTTTGCTTTTGGACATTAAGATAAATGATCGGCGGCCGGAATATGTTGACTATGTTTGCCGCATGCATTGTGTTACAGAAAGTGTTATGGCATAATAATTTACAAAACCTGCTCCCGGTTTATGATGGATAAACAAGGGGCAGGTTCTGTATATTATTACCGGTGTAAAGTGACATATACTTACAACGAATGCTCGCTTCTGCCAATCACATCGTCTTGAATTTCCGGAGAAAGCTGTACAAAATACGCGCTGAAGCCGCCTATTCGAACGACCAGATCTTTGTGCTCATCCGGAAGGACCTTTGCATCCAACAGCTCTTCCTTATCGATAATATTGTACTGGATATGTGTGCCGCCGTTTTTGAAAAAGACATTGGTAAATTGGGTCAGCTTACTGATACTCTCCGGATCCGACAGAGTGGTGGAAGAGAATTTCTGGTTGAGAACCTGAGCGAATGAATCCTCGAAGCCCGCCTTTAATGCCGAGCGGATAACAGCCGTCGGCCCGTTGACATCGGCTCCGCGCATCGGCGATATGGAACCGTCGTTGAGCGGTTCAAATGCTTTTCTTCCGTTGGGTAAAGCGCCTACGCCCAACCCACCGAGATAATGCCAGGCAAGCCCTTCTCTGGCTACCATATAGTTTCTGAACGGTGAATTGTCGTAGCCTTTAATCACAGCGGCAGAAAAGGCACTGATATCCTTTGCCAGCAAGTCCACCTCGTCAATATCATTGCCGAACTTCGGCTGTGCAAGGCACATCCGCCGAATCTCTTCACCCCTTGCACCGGCAAAATTGGTATTGAGCGCAAGCAGTAATTCTTCCATGGAGAGTATCTTTTCCTCGAAAACCAGCTTCTTAACGGCAATCAGAGAATCGGCGACATCGATAATCGCCCTGTCTGAAATACCGAACATCGCATAATCCGGATGCGGAACCAGCACATCCTGTCCCAAATCCATACTTGCCTGAAGTCCCAGCGTAGAGATCAAAGGAAGCCTCACATGCTTGTGCTGTTCGTTTCTGGCGATGGCAGCAAGCCGAAGGATTCGGTAGAGGACATATTTATGCTGCGCTTTGAACGCGTCATACAACTCGTCAAATGACTGAAAAGCACTGGGATCACCTGTCTTTAAACCGAGATGCTTTCCGGTCACAGCCTGACCGTCATGAAGAGCAAGATGCAAAATAGCCGCAAGATTAAAACCTGCGATCCCCTCGGCGCCGTAATGCTCAGCGCGGGTTGGCAGGCAGGGGTAAACACAGCCGAGTCCACACCATTCTCTCGCTTCCTCAACCGGAATTCCATCCGCCGTATAATGGCTGATGATTGCTTCGTCGTTTTGAAAGAGCGGGATTCCACCCTTGGTTTTAAGGTTCGTTTCAATAGCTTTTCGCATCAGCCAGTCGGGAGTCTGGCGATTCCAGCGTATACCTACGGTCGGAGATGAGAGCTGAAGCAAGCCTGCGATGTGTAAAAACAGATAACTCAATTCGTTGGACGCATCATTGCCGTTTTTGTCTACACCGCCCAGCAGAATATTGTTGATACCGAAATTGACCTGATGGGATTCTCTCTGGCTTTCGTTGGTCACGAAAACCTGCGTACCCCATCTTCCAATCAATTCCGCCAGAAGCTCGGACGCTTTCTCCAGCGTTAACGTTCCGCTATTTAAGTCAGAGATAAAATAAGGATACAGATATTGATCGGCACGCCCCCAATGCGCGTTATTGTGCATCGGATGCTCCAGCATCTTGCAGACATTGACGATAGCCATCGACTGAAGCGCTTCACGAAGCGTGCGTGCGGGGTATTCCGGTACATGCTCGCATGCTTCCGCAATCTTTATTAATTCGGCTTTTCTTTCCGCCCCGGTTTCTTTTTCGGCATTTTCGCGGGCAAGCTTTGCGTACCGCTTGGCATGATCTATGACCGCCTCTAAGACAATGACGGAGGACTGCCAGAAATAAAGCTTGTTTATGTTGGTATCATAACCGGTGACAAAGGCCTCAATATGGGCTTGTGCTTCTTCAATGAAGCTTCTCAGTCCCTTGGTTAAAATCTTTTCCCACATCAAAACCGATGTGACCTGCCCAAAAATACCTACATCTATGGTCGGGTCTTTGATCTTAGCATCCGTCACATCCTTCGGCCAGGTTCCGTATACGGATGCCCAGATCTTCGCTGTCATTTCCGGTGCGGTCTTACCCATGAAGAGCTCGGCGCTTTCACGCAGAATCTCAAGGCTTTCACGGTCAACGCCCGCGTTTGCGTTCATTGTGAGGTTGATGTCGCCCTCGTCTTTCCACAGGTCGGGAATGTAGTCTCCACAAACGTCAATGGAGGTACACGCGCCGATTACGCCCGGTGTCGGACGTCCGGCAATCTCGTCGTAATCATGGATAGCGATTTCAATGTTGTCCAGGATATTTTTCAAAAGCTTGGCTCTGCGCAGCTGGATGTCTTCGCCTACGGTGATTTTCCAAGATTCCACCGTGTATTTTTCCCTTTCAGCGAAAAGCCTCCACTCTGCCGCTCTCATTGCTTCTTTCCATGTTAGTATTCGCCTGCTCAGTTTTAAATCGTCAATCTCACTGAGCAGCTTTTGGTTGGTATCGTACCGATTCATACGAAACTCCTTTCATGCCGCTGTCCAAGTATGGTGCGCCTAATGCCCGGTTTGATATATACCGGCCTGATCGCATTCGTTTAATTGATCCCGTGAAAGGATATAAGCTTCAGATTTTACATGCTTTTGGCCTGACATTTACTGTACCCGGTCGATGATAGGGTATCAAACGTATTCCGTGCTTATCCGTGATACCTTCACGTATCTCCAAGTTCGGATGCTATACTGATTATATCATTGTATATTCAGTATAGCAAAGCTTTAATATGCATATATCGAGAACACCTCCCGGATTCGCTTAACCCGGGAGGCGCGTGGTTTTTTACCGCAAAATGGGATGGGCAACAGCAAAACGGTTAACTATGGCCGAAATTCATGCTTTTCGGTGGGCTGTTCATTACGACGACATCATCATCTACATCGAAGAATACGGTAACGCCCATACTGATTTTCGAGCACGCACCTATCGTTTTCTTCTCTTTGATTACACAGTTGGAGCCCAGTAAAGCGCTTTCTTTGACCAGCACATTACCCGCTACGATGCAGTTAATCAGGCAGGTAGTAAAATCCTCTATAACAGAATCGTGGCCGATCACTGTCCTCATGTTCAAGTAGACCTGCGAACCGAGTACGACATTAACAGACAGGATGCATCCGTAACTGACAACAGTTCCCTCTCCGATCGTTACATGCTTTGATATCTTGGCTGTAGGATGAATAAGCGTTGCGTATTTCAGATGTTTTTGGAAAGACCTCAAAGGAAATATTGCTGCAAT
>JAAYJC010000068.1 GCA_012523085.1 Clostridiales bacterium | reverse complement strand
TGTAACTGTGCCTTTATGTGTCGTTTTTAATTCACCTTATTCACATAATGTAAAAACTGAACTGCCCAAAATGTCAGATCACATTCAAGAGCATATTTGCGTTTATGATCGTATTCAAGCGCAACATCTGCATAAGCCGTAGGATATGGAGAAAAACTGGACTTTTTGAAATTTGTCCGCAAAATTCCGTCCTCCCCAATCGCTCCCCGTACATTGTCGGTGGATTCGCGGATTATATCAACATTTTCGCCAACGCCAAGCATAGCTATTTCTGTCAATGGTCGGCGGTACATAACTGTTTCAGTTTTATCTGCTGTAAACGGCTTGATTGGACGCCCGAAAGCCCAACCGGGGCCGTAATATTTGCCTCCATCCTTAATTGCCATGCTATTATCATGCGGCATAATTTCATTTAAGTGATTAATCGCATTTGTTATTGCCTTGATTCTTTGCGGTGTTCGCCAAGTTTTTGTGTAAGCAAGCGTAGTTAAGTGATACGAACATGGAAAATATGTGTTTTTATCAATATAAGGATAATTATTTTTTGGGTTCTTGCTTTGTCTCATTTTAATAATATCGTCAAGTGAATTTATAGAAAGCAAGCTGCAAAACGCATTAAGCGAATTTTCACGGAAAACTCTTGCATAATCATCATCGCCATTACCGAGAACTGCTTGCATTGTAAATATTGCCACCATTATGTCACCGCTTATGTTTCCGCATTTCAATCCTGTATTGCGGTTTTTGAAGCGAGGTATCTCCGGCGGTATATATGAAAACTCTTGTCGTAGTGTATCGTCATCACGCATGGCTTTTATAAAATTGACAATCATCGGGTGCGTTGTCGGCACGGCATAATTTGATAAAAGCCGCGCGCACGCTTCTCCGTCCTGTAAAGGCGTTTGGTGCAAGACCTCACCGCGCCATTTACCCCAACTATGCGCTCCGCTGCCGATATATCCGTTTGGTTTAACATAACTTTGTACGAGTTTAAAATTTGGAATTTGATATATCTGTTCCAAAAGATTTTCTTCTTCTGCTTTCGAAATATTCCCTAAAATCTCTTTCCTAAGGCGATACTGAATCACAGGTCCGGAGTTTTCAAGCAGGAAGTCGATTGATTTTGACAGGTTCACAATTTTCCCATTCCTTTCAAATACAGCATATTCAAAATCGCCCCGCCCGATTTCCACCAGTTCTTTGCAACTGCCCATTCTTCGGGATAATCCGCCCAATTCCATGGAATCGGCCATGAACCGTCCTCAAGCTGTGAATTGATGATATGTTCACATTCATAATCGGCGATGTCTTTATTGTCTGCGTAAAATATGCTGTCAGCGGTGTTAAAGAATTGGGACGGCTTGCAGATATAGCCGCTTTCCCACTTGGTAATATCATGGGTAATGCTGTGTTCGATTTGTTTTCGCAGACTTTCTTTCAAAGCGGGTAGGTCAATTATATCCGCGGCATCTGCTTCTTCGCAATATTGCATAAGCCTTATATAGCAACCCGCAGTATGCATATCATCAAGCAGCTCTTCTGCAAAATAAGCATCAAATGCTTCCTTTGCAATGCGGCAGCCCAGTTGATATAATTCACAGTCTTTATCCGCAAAACGAATGATAAATCCAACAAGGCAAGCGCTTGGGTTATAATCGTTTTGACAAGTGCTGTCTGAGTCAACACTCCACCATGGAGCGCGAGGGTAGTCATTGTTGCTTTGCGGCGCATTTAGCCAGAAATGCCCGGTATATTCTTTACCACTTGCCAGATAACGCAGTATCCCATCAATAATCGGATGTGTACTGTCGGTAAAATTTATCTCTCGCAAGATTTCTGTTGCCGTCCATGTCTGAATGGGCGCAGAATAAGGATTCCAACAATCCGCCTCTAATGCATGACCAAACCCGCCGTCCTCGTTTTGATATGCGGTAAGGGCCGTCAGTACGGCTTCCTTGCCGCCACCCTCGAAATGATACTGCCACCGTGCCAAATCAAGCGGGCGCGCATTGCGATAGATGAACGTGCGGGCTTTTTGATAAATACTCATATCGTTAAATCCTTTCTCATAATCATGGTGCTATCCATCTTTGCAACCTCAATGAACACCCTTGCCGACAAATCGTTAGCGAGGGTATAAATTGTCGGAGAATAGTATTAATAATACACAGGAAAGGCGACATCAGTATGTCATGTTTATCCATTAAGGCTCGACAACATAAAAACAACGGATAAAATGAAAGGTTATAATTGGAATGATTTAAGGCAATGATATACACATGCGCGCACAGGTGTCTGTCGGATTTTATCATACGCAGCCTTACATTTAAAAACATTAACCTTATTTATATCTGAATGTATACGCCGGGAAACCATCTCTGCGGCGCAGAAAACAACAAAATACACTGTAATGCGGATATTTTCGCACAGCTTTGCGCCTTCTGCAGAGCGGTAGGACCCGCTCGCATTGCGGCAGAATGGAGGGTTATTATGATAATCGGAATCCCGCAGGGATTACTGTACGCAAAATACCATGTTTTCGCAACAACTTTTATGAAAGAAATCGGCGCAAAAACGGTTGCCTCTCCGACTACAAATAAAAGCATACTTGATGAGGGTGTCAGATACTGCGTGGACGAAGCGTGTCTGCCGATGAAGGTGTATCACGGGCATGTGGCCTGGCTGAGAGGCAAATGCGACGCGGTGCTGATCCCGCGGTTTATGAGCATCAGACCGAAAGAGCATATCTGCCCGATGTTTTGCGGGCTCATCGAAATGGTATCCAATCATATACCGGATCTGCCGTTACTGATTGATACGCCCGTCTATTCGCTCAACCGGGACAGAATGCTGATTTGGGCTAAATATGCGGCGAGGTTTCTGACTAAGGATCAAAAAACAGTCGATGCCGCTTTTGATAAAGCGATAATGAGACAAAATGATTATAAACCGGGCATTAACGATGAAGGATTTCCGGCGAAGGTCGCGCTCATCGGGCATGTTTATAACATTTATGACAGCTTCATCAACATGAATCTTGTCAAGAAGCTCAATGCCCTAGGTATCGGCGTCTTGACAGGCGAATATGTACCCGGTGATGCCATTGAAGACGAGGTCCGGCAATTATACAAAAAGCCATTTTGGTCGCTGGCGCGGGAATATTACGGGGCTGCTGTTTATATCCGCAAGACAAAAATGGCGGATGGCATCATTTATCTATCGTCCTTTTCCTGCGGAATAGATTCCATTATCACGGAACTGATTAAATGCGAGAATGACGAGTTTCCTTTTATGGTTTTAAAACTGGACGAGCATACGGGGGAGGCCGGTTACGACACCAGGCTTGATGCTTTTTCGGATATGCTCAAAAGGAGGAAGACAAAATTTGCTCGTTACGTTTCCTAATATGGGAAATGTCGCTTTTGCAGCGCGTGCGCTGTGCCAGGGTCTTAAAATCCCATATGTAATGCCTGAAAAAAACAACAAAGATACGCTCAGGCGCGGTTCATTTTACGCGCCTGAGGAGATTTGCCTGCCGTTCAAGGTCATGCTAGGTAATTTTCTGGAGTGTATTGAAAAAGGCGCGGACACGATACTGTTTGTCGGAAGCTGCGGCCCATGCAGGTTCGGGGAGTATTGTGAGCTTCATATGAAGATTTTGCGTCGGCTTGGCTATGGCAATGTAAACATCGTTGTCGCAGATTTTTCGCCCGAGATCGGAATCGATGCCCTCCGGCACAGAATCGCCGCCATATCGGATAAAAGCCCCGTTGGGAAATTAGAAAAACTCAAAGCGGTCAAAAACGCGATGATAATCGAAGCGCTCTGCGACAGGCTGGACAGGATTGCTTATGAGATGGCCGGGTATGAAGTAAACCGGGGCACATGCAAAAGGCTTATGTACGAATACAAAGCAAAGATTTTGGAAAGTAAAGAACCGGACGAAACAATTGCGATGCTTAGAGGCTATCTGAGAAAGTTCGGGGAAGTTAAAACGGATTTGAGCCTCGATCCGGTGAAAATAGCCATAATCGGTGAAATTTATACGGTCATTGATCCTTTTTCCAATCTGTATATCGAAGAAAAGCTGATGGATCTCGGAGCTTCCTCCTCGCGCATGCTGACACCGACTTGGTGGGTGAAGGACCTTGTAATGAAACCGGTGAAGCTTAATTCACCGAATATAAACCGCGCTGCGAGAAAGTATATGCCCTTCCCGGTCGGAGGGCACGGAAAGGAATGTATCGGGGAAGCTGTGCTGGCGGCAAAAAAGGGTATGGACGGCGCCATTCAGATTTTGCCGCTGGGTTGTATGCCGGAGGTCATCTCAAAGGCAATTTTGCCGTCAATTCGCAGAGATTATTCATTTCCGTTCATGACGCTGATTGTGGATGAGGTGACCGGCGAAGCGGGCATCAATACAAGGCTGGAGGCTTTTTTGGATATGCTGGGCAGCATAAAAAAGCGCGGCGGTTCGGGGAGAAAACACAATCTCACAAAAATGGAACCGGCAGGCTCCCTTTTGCGGCGCTGCGCGAATGAAGCAGACAGAAAGGAATTATTTTTTGAATAAAGAGCTTTATCTCGGCGTGGATGTCGGCTCCGTGAGCACGAATCTGGTGCTGATGGAAAAATCCGGCGATATATTGGAAAAACTGTATCTGAAGACGAGCGGGCACCCGGTCGAGACCCTGAAAAACGGACTATCAAGATTTAAAGCAATGCTCGGGAACAAAACAGAGATCCTGGCAGCCGGCGCCACCGGGAGCGGACGGCAGCTGGCAGGACTGCTGATTGGCGCCGATGTGGTGAAAAATGAAATAACTGCCCATGCAGTGGCGGCTTTGAGCGTCGAGCCTGAGGTAAGAACAATTCTTGAAATCGGCGGGCAAGACTCAAAAATCATATTTGTCAGAAACGGTGTTGTTTACGATTTTGCGATGAATACAGTCTGTGCGGCGGGAACCGGATCGTTCCTTGACAGGCAGGCCTCCCGTTTGGATATCCCGATTGAAGAATTCGGCGGATATGCGCTTCGCGCAAAAAACCCTGTTCGCATCGCCGGAAGATGCGCGGTATTTGCAGAATCCGACATGATCCACAAGCAACAGACAGGCCATTGCAATGAAGATATCATCGCAGGTCTTTGCCTGGCGCTGGTTCGAAACTATTTAAACAACCTGGCCAAAGGGAAAGAAATACCGGGACCGGTTGTTTTTCAGGGCGGGGTTGCGGCAAATGTCGGTATAGTTGCGGCTTTTGAAAAGATCCTTGGCAGCAGCATTGTCATACCGCGTCATTACGACGTCATGGGCGCTTACGGCGCAGCGATTCTGGCCAAAGAACATATTGGCGAAACCGGGAAAAAGACCTGTTTTCACGGCTTCGATTGCGTTAATGATAATTTTTCGGTGAAAAGCCTCGAATGCAAAGACTGCCCAAACCGTTGCGAGGTTGTGAAAATAAGCGTCGGCGGAGAGCTAAAAGCCTGCATGGGAGACAGATGCGGTAAATGGAACTGCCTGCCAAAAGACATGAGCATGAATGCCTGAGGGTTCTCACTCCGGCTGTTTTGTGAATTTGCGGTTTAATTTCCTGCTCAGCTCTGATATAATACAGTCATATTTAATCAGCTGCGGTGAAGCGGCAAAGGAGAGGCCGAAATGATTACTTATGAGCTGGGCGGAAAGCTCTATATCAATATGACAAATAGATGCCCCAATAACTGCTCTTTTTGCATTCGCAGCAACTCGAGCACATTTGAATACGACCTGTGGCTGCAAAAGGAACCGGATGCTCGCGAGATTATCGAAGAGATCGGAAACGCGGAACCGTATGACGAGGTTGTATTCTGCGGCTTCGGTGAACCGATGGTCAGGCTGCCCGAGCTTCTTGAGGTGGCAAGGCATATCAAAAGCCTTGGGAAAAAGGTCAGGGTCAACACCAACGGACAGGCAGACCTGATCTGGAAACGATCTGTCGCACCGGAACTGAACGGACTGGTCGATTCAATATCGATCAGCCTCAATGCGGGCACAGCGGAGTATTACCAGGAGCTCTGTGAATCGGAATTCGGAAATGACGCATTTGAAGCCATCATTGAATTTGCAAAGCAATGCCTGATTTATGTCCCCGAGGTAACACTGAGCGTGGTGGATGTTATTCCGCAGAGCGAAATTGAAAAATGCAGAGAAATTGCAGCGAAGGTCGGTACAAAGTTCAGGGTGCGCAGCATGCAGGAATAACCTGAATGAGAACACCGGGCAAGACTGAAAAAACAAAACGGAGCGGCCGCT
>JAAYJC010000067.1 GCA_012523085.1 Clostridiales bacterium | reverse complement strand
TTTTTTTGGATTTTCGGTTCTGGTATGATCTGAACTTGTGGGATGAAAATTACGAAAGCTATTCAATCATTGACGGCGGTGCGATTGTTTCCAATATTTGCGTTTACAAGACACGGGTTATGTATCGCAAAAAAGCCTATACCGCCCTGTCTCTGGGCGCGGTTGCGACAAAAAACGAATACAGGGGAAGGGGTCTTTCCCGCACGCTGATGGCGCACATCATCAGCAAATATGACAATGTGCCCATGTATCTATCCGCGAATGATCATGTGGTGGATTTTTACCCTAAATTTGGATTTCAGCGTGTTTATGAAAAGCTGCCCGTCTGCGAATGCGAAATTGATAATCATATGAGAGCAAATAAGCTGCATTATGACGACCGGAAGGTATGGGGCTATGTTTGCAACCGGGTTAATAAGTCTTGGCGGCTGGACTGCCTGAACACGGCAAGCATTAATCTGTTTCATATTTATCTTGGGTATTTAAAAGATAATATATATGAAATTCCGGAACTCGATACGATGGTGATAGCCGGGCAGCACGGAGAGACTTTGAAACTGACGGCTGTATTTTCGCTTCGGGACATTGGTTTTACCGAGCTTAGAAAATATCTGCCCTTTTCCGGCGTTAATCGAATCGAATTCGGATTCATGCCCGGCTGGACGGACATCGATTATGAAATGCAGGCGTATGAGACGGACCCGCTGTTTGCACGAAACCTGCGCTGCGATTTGGGTGACTTCAAGTTTCCGGAGCTTTCCGTTACATAAATTGTGCGTAAGCTTCCCGGCTCAGGTGGTAGAGGAATTCGGAGACCCTCGGATGATACGGTGTAAGCGGCGTGATGTTGAGAATAACATTCCCGTATTTTCCGTACTTGTCCATGAATTCCTCCGCATGAGCAAAGCATATTTCATCCGACATATCGGACGTCGTGCCGGAGGGGATGCTCAAACAGACTTTATCGCCGATCGTCGAGTAAATCAGTTCAAAATCGTTGATGGCTTCCTGAGGCTGCCAGATATCGACATTGCTCTCCGCAATTACAGGCGCCAGCATGTCGTTTTTACCGCAGCTGTGCAGTTCCAGATAAATGCCTCTTTTGTGGCATGATTCAGCGATCCTTCGAATGTAGGGCGCCAGCATTTCCCTGGCGGTGTCGGGTGAAAACTGCGGACCTCTCTGGGTGCCCCAGTCATCGTTAAACATCAAAATGTCGCAGTTGAAATACGTTTTAAAACGATCGATCAGATCGTCGTAAAAAACGCACAGCCTGTCAAACAAACGGTGTACGCCCTCTTTCATTTGTTCGTCGACATAAGCGATCATGGTTTTATCAAAATCCATGAATGATATGAGCCTTTCATTCAGGCCGGTCAAAATCCAGACCCGGTTCAATCGATCCCCGGACATAACGGATGCGCATTTTTCTCCCTCGCCCGCCCAGTCATACTGGTCGAGATCCGGGAAGGTAATAACCTTCTCCCAATGATTAATGTCCTTGATTTTCGGGTTCAGGGGCCGTACCATGGAGCCGCCGGTGACGGGAATAAAATCCCACTGTACGCCGAACATGTCGGGGCCGCCCTGCTGCGGAGCGCCAAACTGTATCGGTTCGTAATCAAAAGAAAAAGCCCGCACAACATTGTCGGGGATCAGACGGGGAGCCAAAGGGAGCATGTCGATGAGCACGGGCAAATAGACAGGTTTTTCGCCGCGCAGCAGACGCAGGAAATTTTCTTTTGTGGAAATCGGAAAATTACGAATAGGGCTGATATCCGGAAATAACGGATTGAAATACATACCGGATTTTTGCCACTCCTTGCCGTACTCGGGATTCAATCGGATTTTACGCATACTCTCCTCCGTTCCGCCGCTAAGCGGCGACACAAATAGTTCCGCCCACTGATGTTTTTATAATTATATCTATCTCCTGTAAAAATGAATGTTGCGGCCAAAACATAAGCGGCAAAGGGTAAGAAATGATTAAAAAGCACGGGCAAAACAACCGGCGGCGGGTGTTATGCCTTTTAATGGCAGGCAGTGAACCGATTGCATTCAAAGATAGGCTGTGTTACAATCAGTTCGTATTAAATGGATGGGCATTTACATATAAAAACGAGGTTGGCGCATGGCTTTTTTTGAAAAAACTATCGATACGAAGCGGGTTTACGAGGGGAAAATTGTTAATATCCGAACGGATACCGTCGAGCTTTGTGACGGAAAACATGCTCTCCGCGAGGTCGTTGAACATCCGGGCGGCGTAGTCATTCTGCCTGTGGACGAGGCGCTTAATGTCTATACGGTCAGGCAGTTTCGGTATCCTTTTATGAAGGAGATGCTTGAGGCTCCCGCGGGAAAGCTTGAGCGCGGAGAAAACCCCTATGACTGCGCAGTCAGGGAACTGGAGGAGGAAACCGGCCTGACAGCCGAAAAAATGATCGGGCTCGGGCAGATTTTCACATCGCCCGGATTTTGTGAGGAGGTTTTGCATTTATTTTTAGCAACAGGCCTTCATGAAGGAAAACCGCGGCCGGATGAAGGGGAATTTCTCAGTGTTGAAAAATGTCCGTTAGATACGCTCATTGAACAGATAATGGCAGGTACGATTTGCGATGCCAAAACAATTGCCGCTGTTTTTAAAGCAAAGGAATACCTGAAAAACAAAACCGGGGGGTATTTTTGTGGGTAAAACCGTGCTGGTTGTGGATGATGAGAAAACCATCGTCGACATACTGACATTTAACTTGCAAAGAGAAGGTTATAACGTACTGTGTGCTTATGACGGAAAGGACGGGCTCGATAGAGCGCTTTCAGGCCAACCGGACCTTATTTTACTGGATGTGATGCTTCCGTATTTAAATGGCTTCGACGTCTGTTCCGAGATCAGAAAGCAGGACAAGCTGACCCCGATAATCATGCTGACAGCGAGAGAAGAGGAAAGAGATAAAATATTCGGCCTTGAGCTGGGCGCAGACGACTATATAATAAAGCCGTTTTCGATTAAAGAATTGCTTGCACGAGTCAAGACGAATATCAGACGAATGAGCAGTATGGACGACATTTCCCCGGGAAGCGATGATGAACAGCTTAAAGTCGGAAGCATAACGGTGGACACAGCCCGGCTTCGGGTTATAAAAAACGGCAAAGCAGTCGATCTGACGCAAAGAGAATATGAATTGGTGAAATATATGGCGCTTTCCGCGGGCAAGGTCTTTTCCAGAGAAGAACTCATGGCCGGCGTATGGAATTATGATTATTTCGGCGATATCCGGCTTGTGGATGTCGCGGTAAGAAGGCTGAGAGAAAAGCTTGAGAACGACCCGGGAAACCCCGAATACATAATAACAAAGCGCGGAGCGGGATACTATTTGAATACCGAAACGTGATAATCGCCGCTGATAAAGAGGTGGGAGAGCTGAAAAGAGGCCTTCATTTTAAGCTTGTTTTGATCATGCTGCTTCTGATTGCGTCGCTGATGACCGTAGTTGGCGTATTTCTCGTGCGTGGCGTTAAACAGTATTACCTTAACCAATTTTACAGCCAGATGAGTTCGGCGTTCTCCGATCCGGATTTTGCCGATGCCCTGACGACCGCCGCCTCGGAAGAAAAAGGCGAAACGCTGATTGATGAGATCCTTTTGGCTTACGCGGGCTCTCTCGGAATCAATTCCAGCTCCCGATATTATTATGTTCTGGACAAAAATACAGCCGGTGTTCTCGCCCCGAGTACCGCTATAGATACAAGGCTTGAGATCACGCCGAATATGATTACCGCCATGACCGGCGAGCCCGGAGACAACGGGGATATCGGCGCTGCCTATATGGATGTCGCTATGCCTATAGGGGACAAAGAGCATTCGTATATCATTTATATCAAAGACAATAAGCATACGGTCCAGGAACTGAACAATGAGCTTTTTCAAA
>JAAYJC010000066.1 GCA_012523085.1 Clostridiales bacterium | reverse complement strand
TTTTTGCTTTTATTTACCCAAGGACAGATGATTTAAACCTATTCGTTTTACCACATATTTACCGCATGATCTCGAAAAAACCAGCAAAAAAATACTGACATAGTCTAATATGGAGGAGTTCCCGAGTAGCCAAAGGGGGCAGACTGTAAATCTGTTGTCAGTGGCTTCGGTTGTTTGAATCCACCCTCCAACACAATCTGTAAAGATGTCCGAAATGTCTGTGATACCAGGCGTTTCGGACATCTTTTTGTTTATTTAAGGTGTGTTAAGTGCCTTGCTTCCTATCATATTTATTGCTCTTGTTGAATATGCCGCTTGAAAACCGACAGCGTGATTCCGCAACTCCGACACCTGGCCAATGATAGCAGACACCCCCGATTCAGGAACCGACACTGCTGTATAATGAGTTCAGTGATGAAAGGTGCAGAAGAGACCGTTCGGTTGTCAGCACCGATTAGACTCTGCATAAGCATATCTCTAATGATAAACGACACGATTTCCCCACAAATGCCACGATTAGTTGAAGCATCAAATAACAAAAGACTAAAAAGCCGCTGTGGAAATTGAACTGAACCGCTCCACATCGGCTGCATTATAAGTTTGTATAGTACCAGAACACCGTCAAAGTACTAGGATTCAAAAAAATTAAGAAGCTGATATTCTATGAAAATAACGTTGCTTTGTTTACAAATGCTAAGGTTCTCGCGCACGCGCGCGCATGTTTAGCTTCTAACCTTAGGGCTTTTAAGGGTTTTTAAGTAAAAAAACCGCCGTGTAGTCCCACTATGCTTTGGTGTTCTTAGTATTAAAACGCTGTGTAAGGCTCTCATACGCGCTAGAGCAGCCGGCCCCAATCTTGGGAGTTCTAAGTATTAAGCGCAAGGCTTTATACCCTGGAGAAATTCGAGGTGTATTTATTTTGAAGGGGTTAACGACTCCCGGCGGTGATTGTCCTGTTTGCGTTCACATTAGTACAGCATAAATGAGATGTACAATAAAGAGCATAAGTTCGGTTCATTTTTGACATTTCGACTGGTTTTGTGAAATAGTCGCAAGTTGATACCAATTAATGAAAAATATTACTTAAACATTATGGGAAATTGTGTTATAATTAGTAATAATGACTGATAGGCGGTCGAATTATTGGGAAAGCTGTGTAGCAGAAAAGGCGACATGTCCTGACATAAAATGGGAGACGAGGCCAATGGAAACTAATTTTTCAATAGTAATACCAGAAATCGTCAGATTTGCAAGCTAGGATATCCGGATCTTTTCAGGCAGGTTGAAATAGATCATTTAGGAGTTCCGGAGGAAGAAATCGTTTTAGAAATTTAGTCACAGATCATCGAATTATATGAACAATTTGTCCGTACCGTTAAAGGCTTGATACAGGAAGCGCAAGCTGCAGAGTGAACGAAAAGCATTATACTAATAATTCATTTTGTTTTATTATGTTGAATGATAATAACTTGTAGTATTACAGAAAGGAGCTGATCCGGTGAGTAAATATGATCATCTGATATATCAGTTCAAGAAGGAAGAAAACACCCACTGGGGCGATTTTATGCCTCAGTATCAGGCGTATTTTCGGGGTGACACCTGTATGCCGGAAGCAAAATTCTATACCCAATACCGCCCATATATGACGGAAGCGTTCATCGACCGGGAACCCAACTTTCACGCAGAAGAGGAATACCTTAGTTTTATAGGCTACGATATGTCCGATCCCTTCGGATCTTTTGATGCTGAAATGGAATTCTGGATAGGCAAGGACATAGACAACATGGAAAAACACGTCATAACCGAACCTACCATGATCAGAATACCGGCTTTTACCTGGCATTGTCCTCTTATATTCAAGAAAGTAAATAAACCAGTTTACCTTGAGACAATGCTTACAAAGGGAAGATTCGGAGTGTTTTTCCGCAGGTTCGATGAAAATGGAAACCCTTATTATACTACCGGAGCGGTCGGATTCAGAGCCTGTGTATATGATTTAGACAAACAATGCAACCTATGCGGACGCTGTTATAAGGATCTTGCAATACTGGAAGACGCGCCTTGGAAGAAGCCCGGTCTTACATACAATTACTGATAATTTGCGGAAGGAGCTATATTAATGGGCGAATATGATTGGCTGTTTTATAAATATCCGAAACTTGAAACACATTCTGACGGGATGCTTCCACCTGTTCAAGCTTATTTTCGTGGCGATTCCTGTATTCTGGGCTCCCAGATATACGCGCCGTACCGGGCTTACATGAAAGCAGGATTGATAGACCAAGAACCTCATTTTCATCGCGAAGAAGAATATCTTGCTTTTGTGGGCCATGACTTGCGAGACTCTTTTGAGTCTTTTGACGCAGTGATAGAGTTGTACCTGGGCGAGGATATTAGTAATATGGAGAAGATTGTTATTGAAAAACCTACTATGATCCCCGTCCCGCAGTTTTACTGGCACGACCCTATAGAAATTAAGCGACTGGGTAAGCCGCTGTTTTTCCAGCCTGTTCTTTTATGTGGTAGATATTATGCTGTCAGACGCAGGTATGATAAAAACGGCAAAGAGTATTACGACGCTATTTGCGAGGGATTCACGCCCTGCAAGCTGGATTATTCTAGACTGTGTGATTTCTGTGGGAAGTGCCGGTGTGGTAATCAGGCTGAAGACAATGCGGAGAGGGCTACTGGTAGCCTCAGCAGTCTCGTATGAGCCTTTTATTGTTTCCTCAAACACAGCATTACCGGGTTATAAAGGTATAGTCATGTATACGTCTGAATTTGACTACCGGATATATTCCTATTGCTCCGATTTGATTAAACCCATGCCTCCTTGCCGACGGATGCAAAATCCCCCGGCAGGATGGCTCAAAAAGAGCGGCAAGGTGACGGAACAGTCCGATGAGGTGGCTTCCATGTTAGCGGCAGAGCGGCTCAATTTACTTGACTGGTTACAATTGGAATGAAGAGTTACTATTTAATGCCGTTTTATAAAATATATTACTTAAATATTATGGGAAATTGTGTTATAATCAGTAGAAATAACTTCCATAACATGCTTGGCAAGGGCAGGATGAAAGGCGCCGACACCGTGACTGTCAGCAGGAACGAAATACTCATGGTGCTTAATAAGCCGGACGAATATATTCTGGCCATCGTTGAGGTGGATGGAACGAACACTCACACGGTTTACCTTAAGAGTCCATTCCTGGAACGCCCAGACTTTGCTGCCACGAGTGTGAATTATGATATAGGCGACTTGGTCAGGGGCGCGGATAGGATAGAGGTTCTTAGGTAAGCCAGCACACAGAGGCAGTTATATGGACGAGCGGAGCGAACCTCTGACAAGAAGAGAACGGATAGCCTTCGTTGAAGCATTGCGTAAGCATTGTATTGCGGAAACCCGGGAACGCAGAAGAAATGAACCTGATCCGTCAACGAACGAATTCATTGAGATGCTTGGATAAAACTTCTGCGTAGTATATGGATGTACGACCTGCGGCTGCATACCATACCGCAATGTAATCAAGGCACTAAAAGCCCGTTACTTTGCATCCGTGATGGAGCTGCAGGAATATCAGGTCGTTGCATATCCGCAGATTTTGGAATATGTCAAGGTCGGACTCCATTACCTGCCCGACCGGATACATCGCCAGCAGCTTGCAGATCATTGGCCCAATATCTTCAAGGTGATCGCTGTGGGCACACAACGGTCTAAACTAGAACTAATTCACTGCGGAGTTTTCAGCGAGTTCAAACAGTAAAACTGGCAGAGAATGGAATACGAAATAATAGGATACAGAAAGGAACTCATCGAAGAGGCGATCAACGCAGAGTCTGCACGCGAGTAATCCATTCGCCATGGTCATTCGTCTACACTTCATATATGGTGGGCAGGGTTTCTATTGCATAACCTGCGCCGTTTGCGGGAAAAAGCTGTTAGTTTTGGAGCACAGCTACGAATTGAATCCGTTTTTGATGAAGTCTTTTTGTCTGTAGTAGGTAAAGAAAGCTTTATTTATCGAGGCATTACTAATTCTCAGAAGATTCCTGCACACTTACTTGAGAAAGTTGTTGAAAAGCTGGAATCACACGACCTAAAAGCGTTGAATTCATGTTTAAAAAGGATTATGGCTTCTTTGAGGGATTACTATTTGCGGATATAGCGTGCCGGCTTCAATTACCGAGGCCGCATTGTTAAGATGCAGATTTGAGTTTACTGGACGAACATCGGTTATTTTTTGAATCCGGCGCAATTATTACATCTGATAAGCGGTTCTATCACATTAAGTGCCGAGTAGATGTACTTAATTAATACCCAAAGATCAAGCTCAGAATGGCGTTCATGAGGCGTGCAAGGGGAGACTCTAATGACGGACGGGAAAAAGATATATCGGCGTGTCCTTGGGCTCCTTAGGAATAATACCCCGCTGTTTGTTGGCCAGGGTATAATAATTACGCTGTTCTTTTTGATTTTTGTTCCCCTGGTTTCTTACATCTTAAGACTGATGCTTAATATCTCCGGTTTCAGCTATGTTACACCATATAATCTATCGGGTTTTCTGTTGAACCCAATGAATATTGCTTTGATTCTATTGCTGTTCCTGATGGCAAGCTGGTTTCTATTGTTTGATGTGAATTTTCTTGTCGCCGGCCTGTCTCAGAAGTTTATGAAGCAGAAAGCCCTGTTATTGCGTCTGATCATCGACTCCGCGTACAGAGCTTTCAAATCCATTGTAAAGGGAAATGTCGGCCTAATAATAACACTTTGGGTCACCTTACTTGTTTACAACCTACCAGTTATATTCTTTGCCGTAAGAAAGATACGGATTTTGCGATTTGTTGCAAGCGTGGTTCCTGGCAATATATTCTGGTTTGCAGTTGCATTTATTGTTGTGGGTGCGATAATTTTAAAACTGTACCGGATGATGTTTGTTTTTAATTATTACGCTGCTGCGCAAAACTCCTGCGCAAACGCTGTCAAGCGCGGCAGGGAATACAAAAATCACAGGCCTTGGCGCACACTTGTTTATTATATCGGCTGGAATGCGGTTGTAATATCCGTACTGCTTCTTCTATACGTTATTGCATTAGCCTTCACAATGCTTTTCGTTACGCTCCTATTTGATAAGGGTATAGCGGTAGCGGCGTTTATTTCTGTTAGCGAGATAGTCGAGAGATATTTCCTGCTAGCCATGTTTGTTGTCAGTACAATAGGTAGTTTCGCCTTGAGCACACAGCTCTTCTTCGAATACAATCTCGTGACTTATGAGAACCGCAAAGAGGGTAACAGCGATATCATGCACTGGGAGCAGAAGGCCTCGTTTCGACGCACTCTCTTTGCTGTTCTGCTTGTTGTAGTCGGTTTATTTGCGTATCCTGTGATAAGTGTATTGCGTAACGGCTCAGCAATTAACGCGGTTAGTCTCTTCGATATTCAAATAACCGCGCACCGAGGGGTCCCCGAAATAGCACCGGAAAACACAATTTCCACCATTGAAAGGGCAATTGAGGAACAGGCGGATTATGTGGAGGTAGACGTACGTGTGACGAGAGACGGCGAACTGGTTTTGCTCCACGACGGAAGTTTGCGGAGAACGACAGGAGTGGACAAGTTTATATGGCAGGTTGATTATGCCGACATCGAGCAGCTTGATGCCGGGAGCTGGCTAAATGAAGGGTACAGCCATCTCGGAATCCCAAAGCTGCGGGAGGTTTTTGAAATCTGCAAGGGCAGAATCAATCTTAATCTGGACATTAAATACAGAAACGCGGAAGAAGGACTTGAGGAAAAAGTTGTTTCCCTAATACGCGAATACGAAATGCCTCTCCAATGTGTAGTAACTTCAACAAGCCTTGCCTGTCTGGAAAAAATTAAGGAACTCGATGCCGAAGTATATACGGGATATATTGTTCATAGATTTTCTCCGGGCATGCTTGATAATAACGCCGTAGATTTTTTCAGTATAAATTCAACAATGGTAAATTATGATGTAGTGCGAATGATACACCAGCGCGGCAAGTTAATCCATGTGTGGACAGTGAACACGGAAAAGGAGTTACAGCGGATTAGCCGTATCGGAGCAGACAATGTAATCACAGACAATCCCGCCTACGCCAGAGAGGTTTTATATCTGCTCGAACCGGAGAAGCATTTGGTTGAGTTATTTAAGTTTATTTGGGGATAAACGCGAGTGACATGCCCCGTAGCCTTGTTTAAGAGCCTTTTCCGCACTACAAGTAATTATTTTGACCGTCTCTCTTTGCGGGGCAAAAAGAGACCAGTCGTGTTCAGCCATTACTACTGGTGATCTGCGTTCTGGCATGAACAATTGTCTCGCAACTTTATTCTATCAGAACTACATGGAGCTGTCATTTTCAATTTCTACGGAGTTTGGGGCAGAATACGCGGTTTGGCTCAGCTGCTTTGAAATTCTGGTTTAAAAGATTGTCCGCTATAGGATAAGAATGCCTGGAACTCGTCGTCGCCTTAAACTTGCGCTTGCGTATGGAATACAGCTTATGCTGCTTCTGTATTTTATACAGTCGGTTTCGGCTGCATTTCGGGAACTTCTCCCGCGCATCCAGAAGAAGCTTGTCCAGTCCGGCCCTGCCTTTGTTCTTGTCATAGGCAATATTCAGGACTTCATATATGGCTTGATTTTCAAGCTTTCTCTGGCTTTCGGGCTGTTTCTTCCATCTATAATAACCGCTTGATGAGACTTCAAATAAACGGCACATCTTCTCCACAGAATGCTCTTTGCGGTTTCGATCGATTATCTCGTATTTTTTCTCTGGTCCTGACTGAAGATGGCCGCCGCTTTATTTAATATTTCTACCGTATCCTCTAAATCTTCTTTTTCTTTCCGCAGCTTCTTGATTTCGGCTTCAAGCTCCCGCAGCTTCATCTTCTCATCATTATGGCTATCTCTTTCGGCAGCAAGCCATCTGTCCATTGCGTTTCGGGATACGCCAAGATTCCGGCATACCTCCGCTATGCTTTGCTTGTTTTCCAGCACGAGCTTGATTGCCCCGGCCTTGAACTCCTCGCTGTACCTCGTTCCGTTGCTCATTTTCATCGTCGACTTCCTTTCATAGCGTTTTCTATCTTATACTACTCTCAGGCCTCCGACAAATCGGGTACGGCTCAAACGGTAATATGTATTATTGTAAAAAAAAGTGAAATACTATATCGAGTATCCGAATAAACAATAAAGTATGGTGAGAATATGGGCATTATTGGATGGATTGTTTTAGGTGCAATCGCCGGTTGGGTCGCAAGCATTATCATGAAAAAGAACGCCCAAATGGGGGCCTTCTCCAATATCATCGTCGGTATCATCGGAGCGATGATCGGTGGGTTTCTGTTTAATATTATCGGCGGAACCGGCATCACGGGATTTAACGCATGGAGCATTCTGGTTGCTATTGCCGGCGCGGTTGTCCTCTTGTGGATTATTAATGCACTGAGTAAATACAAATCCAAATCACATGAATAACGCGAAGCTGCCGATCGGATCAGATCGGCAGCTTTTCCAAAACAAGGTAAAGCGGCTTAGCGTCACTGTGATAAAACAAGTGACTTTCCCTCCAAAAAGTAGTACGATATGGTCATGAAGAATTCCCGCGCAGACGGCGGCAAATACGGAGGGTCATCATGAAAATAAACGCAGCGGTTATTTTTGAAAAGGGGCAGCCTTTCCGGATAAAGGAGCTGGAACTGGACGCTCCTAAAAGAGACGAGGTCCTTGTTAAGGTCGAAGCCTGCGGTGTATGCCATACCGACGATGTTGCCAGAATGCAAGTCATACCCGTTCCTCTCCCCGCTGTGTTCGGACATGAAGGCTGTGGCATCATTGAGAAAACAGGGCCCGGCGTCACAGATTTTCAGAAGGGTGATCGCGTCGGTTTTTCCTACGGATACTGCGGCACATGTCAGGCATGCAGAACCGGGCAACCCTATGGCTGCGAAGAAAATCGACGGCTAAACTTCTCCGGTGTTCAGTATGACGGGACAAAGCGGCTACATTATGGCAAGCAGGGAGTATCCTCTTTTTTTGGGCAGGGCGCGTTTGCGACATATGCCGTTGTCCATGTCCACAATCTTATACCTATTCGGGACGATGTAAATCTGGTTATGACAGGCCCTTTAGGCTGCGGCATCCAGACCGGTGCGGGAGCGGTTCTCAACTACATAAAGCCGCAGCCGGATAGCTCTATTCTAATTACCGGTTGCGGCCCCGTCGGTTTAAGCGCGGTCATGGCTGCGAAAATCGCCGGCTGCACGACGGTCATTGCCTGCGACATCATTGACGATCGTTTGAAACTGGCCGGCGAGCTGGGCGCGGATTACGTTATAAACGGTAACAATATGAATGTATTGGACGAGGTCAAAAAAATAACCCGCATCGGTACAAACTATGCGATCGATTGTACCGGAATCGGTGCGTGTGTACGGCAATCGCTGAGCTGCACCCGAAGCCTCGGTACATGTGTTGTTCTTGGCGCGACACAGGAATTGACCATACATGTGGAAAATGAACTAATGGGAGCGGGGAAAACACTGGTCGGAATTGTTGAGGGCTGCTCAATACCCCAGGTTTTCATTCCACAGCTATTAAGATATTACAAAAAAGGACTTTTCCCGTTTGATAAGCTGATTACTTATTATGCCTTTCATGACATCAATCAGGCCTTTGAGGATACCCGCAGCGGGAAAGTCATCAAAGCGGTTTTAAAAATGGGGACAAAGTGACGAAGCTGCTTGTTTAGAGAAAAGTAAACAGGGCAGCTAATGTAAGGCGGCCCTGTTTGGGTATTAACTATTAGAAAAAGTACCTGTCTTCTTTTTGTATGCTGACCCATTTCTCGGTCGTGAATTTGTTCACAACCCATTGCGCGTTGAACCGCCCAAGGCCGGAAGCCTTTTCGCCGCCGAACATAACATGCGGTTCGTCGTTGATTGACTGATCGTTTACATGCGTCATACCGGAGTTGATCATCCGTGCTATCAATATGCCATGGTAGATGTCCTTTGTAAAAACGGAGCCGCTCAAGCCGTATTCCGTATCATTGGCAATCTCCACCGCGTGGGCCTCGTCTCTTGCACGGATAACGCAGCAGACCGGTCCGAAAACCTCGTTTTTCGCAGCGGGCATGTCATTATGTACATTAGATAGGATCCAGGGGCGGACAACAGAACCCTCCGTTTTACCTTCAAGAGCAACATGCGCACCTGCCTTTATGGTCTGGAAAATGTATTTTTCAATTGTTCTGATTTGACTTTCGTTGATAACCGGACCGAAAAACGTTTCGGGATCGCCGGGATCTCCTGCCTTCAAGTCCTTTGTGACATTGACAAATGCGCTTACAAATTCGTCATAAATTTCGTTGACCGCTATGACGCGATTGACAGCCATGCAAACCTGACCCTGGTTAAAGAAAGAACCAAAAGCCGCAGCTTTGGCCGCCTGCTTTACATCGGCGTCTTTTAGGATAAGCATCGCGTTGTTTCCACCAAGTTCAAGCGAAACATCCTTAAGATGCTTTCCGGCAATCTCTCCGATGCGGCGCCCGACCTCGGTTGAGCCTGTAAAAGAAATCAGCCCTGGTATCGGATGAGAAACGAAAGTATCGCCAATCTCCGAGCCGCTGCCACAGACGGCATTGTAAAGTCCCGCTGGGAAACCCGCTTTCTCAAACAGCTCGGCAATCAGCAAAGCGGAGGCCGGGGTATCAGAGGCTGGCTTTAGCACAACGGCGTTGCCGGTGGCAATGGCGGGGATTACAGAACGCATAGCCAGAACCAACGGCACATTCCATGGCGCAATAACGCCGATGACGCCCTTCGGCTGCCGAAAAATATAGTTTTCTTTCCCCGGAATATTCGATGGAAGGATCTTCCCTTCCATCATTAGCGGAAAACTCATAGCAACCTTGGCAAATTCCAATGTGGTATTGTATTCAAAACTGGCTTTTGCTACGGTTGCTCCGGATTCTATCTTCAACCAGTGGAAAATATCGCTTTTCTTATCAACAATCGCTTGGTATAGGCGGGTTAAATAGCCTTGTTTTTCTTCGGGAGAAGTCAACGCCCAGCTCTTTTGCGCATTGTTTGCCGCATGAAACGCGTCGTCAAGGTCTTTTTCACCAGCCGACTGATAGGTATACAGCAATTCACCGTTATAAGGATTGTAATTTGACAGCGTTTTCCTTGCGGTCCCGATTCTCCACTCGCCGCCAATATATTGCTTAGTATAATCGCCCATTATATTCCCCCCGCATAATTTTTCATGCGCGAAACGTGTTTCGCACATTGCATAAACGATAAAAACACTCAGAATGACGGCATTGCGTAAGGCTGCCTATTAATTTGGATATGGACCTTGCAAAAATAGTCTTTCCGGTCGCCGGTGGATAAGAATCCTGCCAACTCATATTCGTAGGCATTGCCGCATACGGTAAAATTGTTTTGAGTTATGTATTCCCGAAGTTTTTCATATGCGGGTGAGACATCAGTGCTTCCTTTGTATAATATTGAAACATAGCAACCCTTAGGCTTTACAAATAGGCGGTCGCTTGTGACCGGTTTGGCAATCTTGCTGCAAAAGTAGTTCGGCTGATACTTTCCTTTCAGGAAGTCTTCTTTTAAGACAATTGAGTTGATGCGAAATTCCGCCCCGATGTCGTTTTGCATACAATAATGAACATGCGCCGTCAGACAGTCAATATAGTCGGCTTCAGATGAACCTCCTATAGCGGGAGCTTCAATCACAATAAAATACTCTTCCTCACAGAAAATGATTTCGGGCTGTTCAAAAATCGGCTTGTCGGATAAGGCGAGTTCAATACTGTCAATGGATTGTCTGATCAGCTGCTCCATGCGCTCTAACATCATCTTCTCGTGAAAAAGGTTTTGCTGTTGCTTATACAACAAACGCAGAAAATCACCGGCATCGGGATGCTCCATATATCGTTTGATATCGGACAACGGGCTTCCGGCTCTTTTCAGGGAAGTGATCAGATAAAAATCGAAAAACTGGGTCGGAGAGTAGTATTGATAACCGTTGTCACCGATCTTTTCCGGCTTAAGAATTCCGATATTATTATAATGCCGCAAGGTTTCTTTTGTCGTATCGCACAATGCGGCGAATGCCCCGGTCGTAAACAGATTGCTTTTTTCGGTTTTCATTTAATACTATAATCCTTACCAAGGTTATCTATTGCATAGCGATAGATATGCGTTTGCGGGCTATGACCAAGTTGTTACAACATAGATTAGAATATCAAAGAACGCATATGCTGTCAATAACAAAGGAGAACAAGCGAATGTATGCAGTCACCTGAACATATCAGGTACAAAATACTGTTGAATTCAACCTGATAATGGGTTATGATTATTTTACTGGTTTATTATCTGAATAAAACAGCTTTCCGTTTATCAAAAATCAGAAAGAGATGAGAGAATGAAGAGAAAAGTATCCGTTATTGTGAGCATACTGCTTGTTATGGCGTTTATGTTGTATGCATGCGCTTTTCCCAAAATTGTGAAGACGGGAAAAAGCGGAGGTAATGCCCGGTTTGAGCAGCAGGAATTAGAGATTGAGGCTGATGGTACGATTGACAGTGAAGGCGGCATCCTTTTTCTTCCGGAAAGCAGCCCTCTGGCGGGTTCTCATGTACGATTTATGCCGGCATCGGTTGACCGGCCTGTCGCGGTCAGCATCGGAACAGTAACGGGCAGATATAGGCAATCACCCGACTCTATCTCAGAAACCGCATTATATGTTGATCTTGGCGGTTATGAAGACTTATCGCAGCCAATAGAAATCACGATCAGATATGCGGAAACCGAAGAAGACGCGCAGAAAGTTCCGACCGGTTTGTGCATTGACGAAGAAGGTTTTATGACGCCCGTCATCACGAGATACATAAACGAAGAAGACGGTACGTTCACGATACTCACATATCACAGTGCGATATATACCTATTATTTTCTCGATGACATCGGCGATTACCCCGAATCCGCCGACACAGGGTTTTTACCGAGTGAAGACGGGTTTTCTGAGATAAATCAAGGCTCCAGCATATTTTCCGGCGGTGAATGCTACGGCATGAGCACTTTCGCAAAATGGTATTTTATGAACCATAAAGCGGGCGAGGAGGATGCCTTTTTTGATCAGTTCCAGTCTCCCGAGATGGGTGTATCCCCAACCGGAGACATTATTGTTCCGCAGGACATCATCGCCACCAAAGCTTTCCAGTATACGACGAAAGAATCCATGATGCTGTTTACGACAGAAAGCAGGTTCAGCAGCTATATTACAATCAATGAAGACGGGACGGAATCATACAGAAACGACAACAGCGTAGCTGTAAAGTGTATTATGGATTCCTTGAATTTCTGGCAGGAGCCTGTCGAAGTCGGAATATACGGAACAGTCGGCCATTCCGTACTGGCTTATCGGTACGAAATAATCGACTCCACGATATATATCTATATTTACGATCCCAATTTCCCCGGAGACGATAATCAATACATTGTTTACGACATAGCTCGAAACACGATTTCAACACCGTCCTATACGCAGGGTGTGCTCGATGACAGACTGACAACGACAGGTTATGGAACGTTTTCCAGCGTTTCGGAATATGCTGAAATCCTTGAGGACGCGAGGAATAACTTTGCAAACAGTCTTGCCGACCTGGATGTGACGAGCCCCATCAACGGCGAAGAAATCTCAGAAGGAACCTGCTATATTACCGGAACGGTCAATACACTCAGCCAAATGGGAGAACAGCTTGGGGACGCAATTGAAGTCGTAAGTGAGAACGGTCAGATTTTTAGGGCGGATCTGTATAAATACGGGACGGATCCCTCTGAATTCGCGATTGAAGTTCCGGTTAAACGCGGAGAAAACAGGTTTTTAATTAACACGATTTATTATGATGAATTCGGTAACGAGCGTTATCTGTCCAACGACTTGTTTGGATGGTTTATCATCAATTCAACGGTTGCAAGCAATGTAATCTATGTTACGCTGACCTGGGACGCGCAGCCGGACGTCGATCTGTATGTGACCGACCCAACGGGAAGCACTTCCTACTGGAGTGAACTGGTAACACCGGACGGAGGTCTTCTGGATATCGACGATACAACAGGATACGGGCCGGAGCACTGGACGCTGACCACGGACAATGTGGTCAGATGGGGAGAGCCCTATACGATCAGACTGCACTATTATTACGGGGACGGGCCGACCAGCTACAATGTTACTGTTACCGCAAACGAAGGAACGGCATATGAAACGACTCAGACATACACCGGTGTGATCAGCTCAAGTAATTCGGATAATTACTATCCCGGTTCCTATGGGGATGACTGGGTTGATATCTGCATTGTAACACCGATAGAGGTATCGTAAACATATATTATATGGACGGCTTCCCGGATTATGGTCTCGGAAGCCGTCCATATTTTTCATCCCTACTTAATGTCTGCTGAACAATTCGAAAACGCAACAACTGCAATACTTTGACAGCGTTTTTGAATTGTTTATTCAGGCAGACAATCAATGCATATGCAAAAAGAGCCGAAGTGTCTGCTTTACAGTCACTTCGGCTCTGCTTTTCAAGCTGTTTGCTGCAGCCTTTTAGTGGAATATTGAACCTGTTCCTTTGGTGCTCAAGGTGAACCCAACAAAGTTATTTGGGTAAAAACGGACTTGGCTTAAGATCCAAACCTGCATTGAACGCATTTTCCGACGTTTCCTTACCTGTGACCGGATGTACAAAATGCATAGGATAAATATAGCCGGAAGGATACATCGTATTGTATTCCGCCCAGATATCGGGACTGAGATTCGTATTATTGTTGCTTTGACGCTGCTCGGGTGCTTCTTTTTTGGAGTCGGCTGTATACGGTTTATACGAATAATACATCTGGAAGGCTAACTTGAGAATCTTCCATATACCGTCCTGTTTGATATAGTCCATTTCGTAGGTAACGCCCATATACGCCGGATCTAAATTGTCGTTGACAGGGGCGGAGCTAATGAGTCCGTAGCCATACCATCTGCCTTTTGCAGTCTGTCCATCGTCGCTCAGCGTAATGACAGGGCAAACCTGCATGACCTGATGCAGAAACTCCGGTGATGCATACCTCATTCTTCCGAAGTAACGGCGAACACCTTCCATACCAAGATAAGTACCTTCCACGAACGTCGCGGATACATCCGGATGGTCGGCAAACAGATCGATGATCTCCTCGGACATCCAGTGCTCAAGATAGTAACCGTAAGCGCACTGCAATCTTTTGATTGCTTCAATATCCAGAAGGTCCTGAATTTTCTTGTCCTTTTCCTCAAGTTGATTTGTCAGGGACGATATCAAATCTTCCAGTTTTTTTACGCGGGTATCCAGGGATTCGCTCATTTCATGTGCCTCCTTATATTTCCGGTTCATTACCGCAATCTTGCATGTATTATATATGTTTAGGTATGAATCGTCAATGAAATCGTCTGCATAGTATAACAAGAACTGTTTTATAACCAAAATAAAAACCGGTATTTTGACCATATGGGTGCCGGAGAACCGCATTCTTTTAAACACAATGATTAATACCAAGTGATTATTGATAAGATTATTATTGGAAAGCTCTGTAATGGCGGCAGCTGTCGATTACAAATCGCCGACTACCGAGTAGATGCCTTCTTTATGCATTATTTTCCTATCCTCGATGCTCAGCCATTTTCCTGCTTTCCGGCTAAAACCATAACATTCAAGGCGATCATCTTCACTGATCCCGTAGAACAGTCCGACCGATTGCATTTTACTTAAGTCCATTACATCCATTCCCATAAGCCCGGGGCCTGCCATTTCACGCCAGGAGAACACATAGATGTCTTCGAAGATTTTGACATATTGCGCCGGTTCCGCAATTGTCAGAAAAACACCGTCAAAGCCGATAATTTCGTTAAGGAAGAACTGAGGATTAATATAATGATGTGTAAGCCAGATATCGCCGATCTTCCATGCCGCGACCTTGCCGACAAAGTCATCGGTAAAGCTGTGACGTTTTGTCGGAAGCTCGCCGCCGAGGTCGATAGCACCAAAAACAATGCGGGAGCTGGTGTCACGCGGGGTATACTGGTCATTGCCGATTTGCGCGTTGTTGATGGTTGCAAGACCTGTGTTGAAGTCCAGACACATCGCTGTCATTTTTGGCGGTATGCTCTTGCTGTGCATATGATAAAAGAAGTATATATTCGGCGCGGCTTCATAACATTCGTAGTATTCTTCTCTCCACTTGCCAAGATAGAGCCAACGGAGTGTATGTTCGTCTATGAACTCATAATTTAGCGCGCTTGTGCCCCTGAGCACGATCCTGAGCTTTTGCCCGCTCAGCGCATTGCAAAAAGGCCGGCGGAAACCAAGCGATCCTTCGTAAGGATTGTTGTTCGGATCGTTGACGATTTCCAGAATTTCGCGTTTTGAGAATTGCGTCTGGCGCAACCTTCGTTCCATTGCCATCATGCTTCCTCCTTTTTGAATAAATATGAAAATATTGTATACTGACCGGAAGCCGGAAGATATGAGCCGATTAGATAAAATTGCCTTTAAATTCTTGTGAAAAGTAACGATTCTCCTGACATTACCGTAACCATACCGGCTCTTAAAGCACAAAAAAAGATGATGATGCAAGCTTGTAAAAAACGAATAAAAATATTGACAACAGTTGCTTTACTGTGCTATAGTAAACCAAACCTTATCAGGAGGCATAAACGTGATGCTATTTACACTGTCCATCAGCGTAATCGTAGTAGTCAGCATTATCGTACTTGTAGTCGATAATGCCATATCGCGTTGTGCTGAATAAGGATAAAAGTAAAATTACTTGAAAACCTTGCAGCAAACGCTGCAAGGTTTTTTGATTCTTAAGGAGGCGGAAAGATGAAGCTGACAGGTGCTCAGATCCTCGTAGAGGAGCTTGTAAATCAAGGCGTGGACACCATATTCGGTTATCCCGGCGGTCAGGTACTAAACATATACGATGAGCTATATAAAAATGCTCACCGTATCCGGCATGTTCTGACCGCCCATGAGCAGGGCGCTGTTCACGCGGCCGACGGGTACGCAAGGGTTATGGACAGACCCGGCGTAGTCATAGCAACAAGCGGACCGGGTGCAACAAATCTGGTTACAGGCATTGCCAATGCCTATCTGGATTCTGTTCCGCTTATTGCCATAACGGGCAATGTATCCACTTCTCTGTTGGGAAGAGACAGCTTTCAGGAAGTCGATATCGTAGGTATCACGCAGCCGATCGTTAAACACAACTATATTGTCAGAGATGTAAAAAACCTTGAACAAACGCTGAAGGAAGCGTTTGTAATCGCAAATACCGGCAGAAAAGGCCCGGTTTTGATTGACATACCGAAAAGCGTTCAGGTTTCCGAAGCCGATTATTCAAACAACGTAAAGATCTGCGTGAAGAGCAGTGAAGCACGCAGAACGTGCGATCTGACCACAGCTATAAATGCCATCGCCGAGAGCAAAAAACCGTTTATTTATTGCGGGGGTGGGGTCATCTCAGCGGGTGCGCAGGAGCAGATCATCGAACTGAGTAAAAAACTTTCAGCGCCAATCGGTTTGAGTATGATGGGCATCAGCGCGATACCGTATTCATATGACCTTAATCTTGGTATGTGCGGAATGCACGGCAGGTATGCTTCATCCGCTGCCCAGGCGGAAGCGGATCTGATTATCGCAGCAGGTGTTCGATTCAGTGACCGGGCAACCGGAAACACAAGCGAATATACAAAGGGATGTACGGTTATCCATATCGATATCGATGCATCCGAGATCGGAAAGAATGTCAGTCCTCAGATTGGCTTATGCGGTGATATAAAAGAAGTGCTCACGCAGTTGCTCTCAAGGATTCCGGAAAGGAAGAATCAGGAATGGCTTGACATGGTTACAAAATTTAAGGAAAAAGAAGCGGTTGAGCCGAACGATGAGTTCACACCGAGAAACATCATTGGACTGATTAACTCTTCATTTGCAAAGGATACTGTGGTGGCTACCGATGTCGGCCAGCATCAGATGTGGACGATTCAATACTACAAGTTTGAGCAGCCCAGAAGGCTCCTGACTTCGGGGGGACTTGGTACTATGGGTTTCGGTATGGGCGCGGCGATCGGAGGCTGTATCGCAAACGGGCGAAAGCCGACTGTGTTAATTACCAGTGACGGAAGCTTCGGAATGAACCTGACGGAATTGGCAACGGCAGTTTCTCAAGAGCTGCCTTTGGTTATCGTGCTGTTGAACAACGGCGTACTCGGCATGGTAAGGCAGTGGCAGACCTTATTTTATGATAAGAGATACTCGCAAACAACCCTGCAACGCAAAACGGACTTTCCGCTGCTTGCCCGTGCTTTTGGTGCGGAAGGTTACGCGGCAGAGAGCCTTGCCGATCTTGAAGACATCGTAGGTAACAGGCTCAACAGAAAAGGACCATGTCTGATCGATTGCAAAATCAATATAGATGAAAAGGTCCTTCCTTTTATTCCTCCCGGCGGTTCAATCAAGGACATCGTGCTGCATTAGTCAACTCGATATAATGCCGTAACGCATTGCGGGTAAAGCCGTTTTTGCGGTAAAATTAACTGACTTGCGCAGAAATCTCTAAGAAAAGGAATGATCTGGAATGATAGGAAAATTCACGGTCAGCGTCATTGTATCAAACCATTTCGGTGTTCTAAACCGTGTATCCGGTCTGTACGCAAAGCGAAACTACAATATTGACAGCTTGGCTGTCGGTGAAACGGAAAACCCGGCGTACTCACGCATAACCATCGTATCCACAGGCGACGATTATATGAAAGAACAAGTCGTCAGGCAGCTTGAAAAACTGCATGATGTAAAAAAGGTTGTATTACTCGACCCGGAGAACTCGGTCGGCGTTGAGCATATGCTGATCAAGCTTAAGGCCGAGGGCGAGGCAAAGGCGGATATAAGCCAGTTGATTAACGATTACGGCGGTAGTGTCATGGACTTTTCAAGTGATTTTATTACAGCGGAGATCACAGGAAGCTCGAAAAAGATCGATAGCTTTATCGAGGCGGCAAGGCCGTTGGGCATATTGGAGTTATGCCGTTCCGGACTTATAGCGATGATCCAAGGAACAAAAAACATCATGAGCGTAGCCAACCTTGACCCGGAGGAATGACAATAGTATCATAAAAAGTGCGGTATTTCCGGTGCGTAAATCGTAAACCCTGTCCATACAGGGAATAAAATTAAGGAGTTTATGTCATGTCGAAAATTTATTATGAAAAGGATTGTGACCTCAATATCCTGAGCGGAAAAACGGTAGCTGTGATCGGATATGGCAGCCAGGGACACGCTCATGCCCAGAATCTCAGAGACAATGGAATAAAGGTTGTAATCGGACTCTACGAGGGATCAAAAAGCGCAGAAACGGCAAAAGCCGACGGATTTGATGTTGTCACTGCCGGTGAAGCGGTAAAGCTATCCGATATTGTTATGATGCTGGTAAACGATGAGAAGATGGCCGACATCTACAGCAAGGATGTCGCACCTAATTTGCGGCAGTCTATGACTCTTTGCTTTGCGCACGGATTCAACATTCACTTTAATCAGATTATCACTCCGAATTTTGTGAATGTCGTTATGATTGCTCCGAAAGGGCCGGGGCATACAGTCAGAAGCCAGTTCCAGGAAGGAAAAGGCGTTCCCTGTCTGGTCGCTGTATACAATGACGCGACAGGAAACGCGATGGATATAGCGCTGGCGTATGCCTTGGGTATCGGCGGAGCCAGGGCGGGCGTATTGGAAACCACGTTTAAAGAAGAGACTGAGACCGATCTTTTTGGCGAGCAGGTAGTTTTGTGCGGTGGGGTTACCGCGTTGATGAAAGCGGGATTTGACACACTGGTAGAAGCCGGTTATCAACCCGAAAGCGCTTATTTCGAGTGCGTGCATGAAATGAAACTGATCATCGATCTTGTCATCAAGGGCGGTCTTTCTTTTATGCGATATTCTATTAGCGATACTGCCGAATACGGGGATTATTCGGTGGGCAATCGCATCATTACGGATGAAACCAAAAAGGAAATGAAGAAGGTTTTAAGCGAGATTCAAAGCGGCGAATTTGCGAAAAACTGGATACTCGAAAACAAGGCGGGGCGTCCTTCTTTTCTGGCCAGAAGAAGGCAGGAATCCGAGCTGCAGGTGGAAAAGGTCGGTGCGGAGCTGCGTGCGAAAATGAGCTGGCAGGAGAAGAAGTAATTGCCGGTAAAATGAAGGGAAAAGGATCATATGAATAGTGATTTGATGAAAAGCGGTGCGGAAAACGCCCCGATAAGAGCATTACTCAAGGCGATGGGCTATACAGACAGGCAAATCGCCAAGCCTCTAATCGGCATCGTCAATTCATTCAACGAGCTGGTGCCGGGACATATCCATCTCCAGACTATCGCACGCGCAGTCAAGGATGGTGTACTGGCAAGCGGCGGAACGCCGATGGAGTTTAACACCATCGGAATCTGCGATGGGTTGGCTATGGGCCATGAAGGAATGAAATATTCGCTGGCTTCCAGAGAACTGATAGCTGACAGCATAGAGTGTATGGTAAAGGCACACTGCTTTGACGCGCTTGTCTTAATACCGAACTGTGATAAGATTATTCCCGGAATGCTGATGGCGGGCGCGCGGTTGAATCTTCCGTCCATTGTTATATCCGGCGGACCGATGCTTTCAAACGACGGGATGGATCTCAACACGGTATTTGAAGCGGTAGGAGCATATAAGGCGGGAAAGCTTGACGACAAGGGCCTTTTCTATGTGGAAGAATACGCGTGTCCGGGCTGCGGTTCCTGTTCCGGCATGTTTACGGCAAACTCAATGAACTGTCTCAGTGAAGCGCTTGGCATGGCGCTGCCCGGTAACGGTACGATTCCGGCGGTATTTGCTGAACGCATCCGGCTGGCCAAAGCGGCCGGGGAACAGATAATGGCCCTTTTAAAAGCAGATATCAAGCCTTCCGATATCATGTCGGCGAAAGCGATTTCCAATGCCCTGACTGTCGACATGGCGCTTGGGTGTTCCTCAAACTCGGTGCTGCATCTGTTTGCAATCACGCACGAACTCGGGCTGAAATTTGATTTGGATATGATCAACGAGATCAGCGAAAAAACACCGAATATTTGTAAGCTGGCCCCGGCAGGCGAGCACCATGTCCAGGACCTCTATTTTGCCGGCGGTGTCCACGCGGTTATGAACGAATTAGCCAAAGGCGGGCGCCTTGATACAAATGTTTTAACCGTTACCGGAAAAACGGTGGGCGAGAACATTAAAACGTCGGAAATAAAAAATCCGCAAGTGATTCGGCCCTGCGGTGACCCTTATTCCGCGACCGGCGGTCTTGCCGTTTTGTTCGGAAACCTTGCTTCTCAGGGAGCGATCGTAAAAAGAAGCGCTGTTAGGAAAGAAATGCTTCAGTTCACTGGCAATGCCAGAGTTTTTGATGGTGAGGAAGAGGCCATCGGGGCCATATATGATGGGAAAATTCAAAAGGGTGATGTAGTCGTCATTCGATATGAGGGACCGGCCGGCGGTCCGGGTATGCGAGAAATGCTTTCTCCGACTTCTGCCATAGCGGGTATGGGGCTTGACGCAGATGTTGCGCTGATTACGGACGGACGTTTTTCGGGCGCCACCAGAGGAGCCGCAATCGGGCATATTTCACCGGAAGCAGCAGCGGGTGGAATGATTGCCTATGTGATGGAGAGCGACAAAATTAAGATTGATATTGAAGCGAAATCGATCGAGCTTCTGGTCAGCGACCAGGAACTGGCCGAAAGAAAAAAGACAATGGCGATCAAAACAAAAAAAGATTTGAAGGGATATATTAAGCGGTATGCAGCCAATGTATCTTCGGCTGACAAAGGAGCGGTAATTGATTGACAGCACAGCTGCTGACTGATGTTTTTGCTGCAGTCGGAATAATCCGGAATAGGTAAGAGTGTGAAAAAGCGAGATAATATTTTACACGCAAGACAAATTTCTCAGCGCGATACAAGCTTCACACATTCGAATTTCCTGACTTTTATGCCGCAGCAAACGGCGGAATGGGGGGTTAATATGGATGATTGTATGCTGCCTAATCGCGGAACATCAGAAGACTGTGTGCTGACATTGGACAGAATCTATCGTGCGGCGTATATGCTAAAGCCCGTGATAAGGAAAACTGACCTGATTAAAGCTGTGAGCATCGCCTCGGATTGCGAATTGTACCTGAAAGCTGAAAACCTGCAGGTTACGGGTTCGTTTAAGGTCAGGGGCGCTTACTTTAAGATAGCCGGGCTCTCACCGAAAGAGCGGGAAAAAGGTGTGATCGCCTGCTCCGCCGGAAATCATGCGCAGGGTGTCGCACTGTCCGCACAAAAGAGTGGTACTCATGCGACCATCTTTATCCCCAACACAGCACCGATCTCAAAGATAGAGGCTACGCGATATTACGGAGCCGACGTCCGGCTGGTAGACGGGGTATACGACGATGCGTTTGAAGCATCACTCGCCTACCTTAAAGAAACGGGTGCGGTTTATGTACATCCGTTTGACGACATCGACGTAATCGCAGGCCAAGGCACCATTGGCCTTGAGCTTATTGAGCAACTCGCGGATATGGAAGCGATTGTCGTTCCGGTTGGGGGAGGCGGATTGATTTCCGGTATCGGATTTGCTGTTAAAGCGCTCAACCCGTCATGCAAGATATATGGCGTCCAGGCGGTAGGTGCCGGCAGTATGACCGCCTCCTTGCACGCACACAAGCGCAGTACATTGGCGAAGGTTGCGACATTTGCTGATGGCATCGCCGTAAAATCTCCGGGAGAATTGACCTTCGGTTTGTGCTCGCAGTATGTGGACAGAATCGTCACGGTTACCGATGATGAGATTGCCACAGCCGTACTGACTCTAATGGAACAGCAAAAGCTGGTTGCCGAGGGCGCAGGCGCCGTTTCCGTTGCCGCCGTTTTATTCAATAAGATACCCGTAAAAGGAAAGAAAACAGTCTGTATCGTTTCGGGCGGGAATATCGACGTTAATATACTTTCAAGGGTGATAAGCCGCGGCCTCCTGACTTCCGGGCGGCTTTCCGAACTGACGATCGAAATGCTGGATAAACCGGGACAGTTGAAGGAGGTTTCTGCGATTATTGCCGATCTCGGCGCTAATGTGACGAAGGTAACACACAATCCGGCGGGAGAAAATAGCGATATCAACGGCTGTTATCTGCATATCGCAATGGAGACAAAAGACCACCGGCATCTGGCGGATATCAGAAATGCGATTAGAAAAGCCGGTTACAAAATGATATGATTCAAGGGAGATTGTTATGAAAATCATATATACGCAAGATGCGCCGAGCCCGATTGGGCCGTATTCGCAAGGGGTTTTATCCGGGGGAGTCCTTTACCTGTCCGGTCAGATTCCGATCAATCCGAAAACAGGTGATATCGTAAGCGGCGGAATTGAAGCGCAGACCGAAGCCGTGATCATGAACATAGGAGCTGTGCTCCGAGCGGCCGGCCTGAACTTTTCAAATGTCGTGAAAACAACATGCTTTTTGTCGTCGATGGACCACTTTTCCACGTTTAACAGCATTTATGAGAAGTATTTTATATCAAAGCCTGCACGCTCCTGTGTCGAAGCTGCAAGGCTTCCCCAAAATGTGCTTGTCGAAATTGAGGTTATTGCGCAAGCGTGATCAGCGACGCCGTAAGCATTGCGAGAAACCGGGAGTATCCGTTTGACTCTCCGGTTTTTCTGCGTTATTAAGCATATGTTTATATGAACATTGACAATACTGCACACTATCGTATAATATTTATTAAATTGGAAAAATATTGATGAAATAATCAGGGAATGCAAACCTAAGCGGAAACAGCTTATTATCGTCTTGATAGCTTTAATAAAGCGGAGTATTCGAACGTTATATATCTGGTTAACAAGTTCGCGCCCAAAATGCGTAAAAAGGGAGAGGTTTCATGGGCAGGTACAGAAACTTTAAAATCGTTTTATACTGCACTGCGCAGAATATGGCGGATATCACAGAAAAAAGCTTGAAAAGGCAATTGAATTTTTTCAGGCATTACTGCGGATGCGACAAGGTTTATCTTGAACCGTATCGGGACGGTTTGATGATCGAAGAATCTCAGCTCAATATGCTGATAAGCGTGTTCAAAGAAAACAATATCGAAGTATCCGGTGCTCTCACGACGACTTGCGAGGATCTGTCGGATGAAGATAAAGAAAAACAGCGATTTGGCGGAACCTATTGTTATGTAAATAAAAAAATGCGAGAACATCTTGTCAAAACGGTCGAATACACCGCAAAGCATTTTGATGAGTTCATTCTGGATGACTGGTTTTTTACATACTGCACCTGCAAAGAGTGCCGTCAAGCGAAAGGCGATAGAAGCTGGGCAGATTTCAGAATGGAACTGTTGCAGGAGGTTAGCGAAAACCTGATCATCAAACCGGCAAAAGCAATAAATCCGAACTGCAGTGTAATCATCAAGTATCCGAACTGGTCTGAAGCCTATCAAGAGTCAGGTTATAACCCGGCGGTTCAAAGGCATATATTTGATTTTATTTATACCGGAACTGAGACGCGTGATACAAAAAATACCGACCAGCATCTTCCGCGATATGTCAGCTACTCATTGACAAGACTGTTGGAGAACTACGCGCCCGGACGAAACAAGGGAGCCTGGTTTGATCCATACGGTTGTTCTTCGATTGACATTTACCTCGAGCAGGCGTATCTTTCCGCATTCGCGCGCGCAGGAGAACTGACATTGTTTTGTTGGGGCTCTTTGTATAATAATAAGGTTGTTACGCCGCTGGGTCTGCAGCTTGATCTCATCGATGATTTCCTTGACAAGGCGGGAGATTGTCGCGGTACGTCGTGTTACCTTCCGTCCGGTGCGCAGGGTGAGGATCACCTTGAGGATTTTCTGGGCATGGCCGGTATTCCGCTTGAGCATACACCTGATTTTCCATGGGATAAAAGCGCGGTTTTTTTAACTGTTCAGGCGCACAAAGACCCCGACATCATCGAAAAACTGGAGAAATTCGTCTCCGGCGGTGGCAAGGCGATTGTGACTTCCGGTTTCATGATCGAGGGCCTGAGCAAAGGTATAGAACAGCTAACTTCAATCCGGTACCGGGGACGCAGATTCAGGACCCGGCAGTTTCAGGAGGGCGGCATCATGAGCACCGGATACGGCTATTCCGAACATGAAATGTCCTTTCCGCTTTTAGAACATCGAAATAATACTACCTGGACACTGGCTAAAGCGGTTGTCGGAGAAGAAAATTACCCGATTGTACTTCGAGATCTGTACGGGAAAGGACAGTTGGTCACAATATCGGTACCGGATGAATATGGATATATCTATGACCTACCGGCAAGCACCCTGAACATCATTCGCTCTCAGTTTACGGATGATGTACCCTATTACCTGAGCGGCCCGGGTCAGGCATCGCTGTTTGCCTATGACAACGATGTGTTTGCCGTGTACGCGTACACAGGCGGTCTGACGAAAGGCACGTGGGGCCTTATTGTTAACGGCGCAGCTGAAAGAATAAGAAACCTATCCAATCCTCTGATCCGGCTCAGACCGTCAGCGCAAGGCAGCGGATTTGACGCGTTTGGGATGGGTGCAGATGTTGGCACGACGACCTTTTCGTCTTTATTTATGCAACCTGGGGACTTAAGTTTTTATGCCATCGATTGGAGTGAAAATAGGGAGGGACAGATAACAACTCACCCCATAGTGTCGGCGCCACATGATTTCATCATCGAAGATGAATAAGTCGGGTTACCGGTATAAAAAAGAAAATGGATCGGAGTTTTATAGAGAACGCCGGTCCGTCTTAATAAAGATATTTTGAAAGTTTTTCGATCTTTTGATCATGCTATATAAAAGCAATGTAACAGACAGCAAGGAATATATGTTAAATTTTATAGAAGTACTTGACAAGACCTTGAACAGGTGTTACATTATGATTAGCACTCTAAAGTCGAGAGTGCTAAACTGTGAAAATAACACGAATATTCTGTATGGTGAGGCGTGTTTTATACGAAAAAACGGTTCAAAAACACGGATTTATTTTTCCGCGGGAGGCGACTGTCGTGGATATCAGTGATAGAAAGAAAAAAATATTGAAGGCAATTGTAGAAAGCTACATCAACACGGTAGAACCTGTTGGATCCAAAGCCATAGCACTGGAAACGGAGCTTGGCTTATCTTCCGCTACAATCAGAAATGAAATGGCGGAGCTGACAAAAATGGGATACCTGGAACAGCCACATACGTCTGCGGGAAGGGTGCCTTCCCCACAGGGCTACAGGATCTATGTCAATGAGCTGATGCGCTGGCATAAGCTGAGCGTCGAGGAAACCGAGGAGATCAATAAGGTCTTGCGCTTGAAAATCGCAGAACTTGACGCGTTGATATCGGATGTTGGCAGGCTTATCGCAGAACTGACAAATTATCCTGCTTATACAATGACGGCAACGACTCACAGAGCTACGATAAGGCGTTTTGACTTTATTTATGTGGATCAAAACACCGTAATAGTGGTTGCTATGCTGGACAATAATACAGTCAAGAATCGATTGATGCAATTTCCATCCGGAATTGAAGAATCTTTCGTCAGGAAGCTCTCCACTGTTTTCAACTCAATGTTTACCGGGCTGACGGAAAGTGAAATTGACAGCGTTTTGATCTCGGCAGCCGAAAGGAGCGTCAGCGATAAAAGCGGAATAGTCGCCGCCGTAGCTGGTTTTGCCATCGGTTCATTGAGTCAGTTTGTACCCCAAAAAGCTTATTTGTCCGGATCTTCACATATTCTGGATCATCCGGAATACAGGGATATCGATAAAGCGCAGCGTCTACTGACCTACCTATCCGATGACGACGAGCTTTTAAAGCTGCCTGTACCGGAAGAGGAAGACGGTTTGAGGATTACAATAGGTCCGGAAAACCTTGCAGAACAGCTTCGGGATTCCAGCGTTGTCGTTGCCAGCTACGATCTGGGGAACGAAATGCAGGGACTGTTAGGTGTTGTAGGACCGACAAGAATGGATTATGCAAAAGTTGCGGCAAGGCTCGGTTATATTTCGAGGGCATTAAAGTATATTTTTTTGGGCGGGAATATCCCGCCTCCTCAGATAAGCGAGTCAAGCAGCGGAAAGGATTGATATCGTGCCAAAGAAGAAAAAAGACGGAAACGAAGGTATGCCTGAGGAGACACTGGACGAAATCATTGCTGAGGATACGGACGTTACTATAGGGGATACCGAAAACGACAAAACCTATGCCGACAACAATAAAGAAGAAAGCAAGGAAAGTGCTTTGATCGCTGAACTTAACTGTGAACGTGACAAGTATATTCGCCTTGCAGCAGAATATGATAACTACAGAAAACGCAGTCAAAAGGAGCGCGAAGCGTTATTTACAGAGGTAAAGGCAGAAACGATTTTGCAACTTTTGCCTGTCTATGACAATCTCGAACGCGCATTGAAACAAAAATGTGAGGATGAGGCGTTTTATACGGGTGTTAAGATGACCATGAATCAAATGCTGGACATATTTTCAAAGATGGGCATGACCATGATACCTGCTTTGGGAGAAGCGTTTGATCCTGAGATCCATAATGCAGTTATGCATGAAGAAAACGAAAATGTCGGAGAAAACGTCGTTGTTGAGGAATTCCAAAAGGGCTTTAAAATGGGTGAAAAGGTCATCAGATTTTCCGTGGTTAAAGTAGCGAACTAACAAAAATCAGGAATATACACAACACAGTTAATGATAAATTCATTAATGTTAGACAGGAGGAAAATTTATGGGAAAAATTATAGGAATAGATTTGGGTACAACAAATTCATGCGTCGCGGTTATGGAAGGCGGAGAACCTGTTGTAATAACGAATGCCGAAGGTAATCGGACGACGCCATCGGTTGTGGCTTTTTCAAAAACAAACGAACGCATGGTAGGGCAGGTCGCCAAACGTCAAGCGGTGACCAATCCCGATAGAACGATCAGCTCGGTCAAGCGCGAAATGGGCTCCGATTACAAGGTGACGATTGACGATAAGCGATACACACCGCCGGAGATTTCTGCGATGGTCTTACAGAAGCTGAAAAATGATGCTGAGAGTTATCTCGGTACAACGGTTACGCAGGCAGTCATTACCGTGCCGGCGTATTTTGCGGACAGCCAAAGGCAGGCGACTAAGGATGCCGGAAAGATTGCCGGACTTGAAGTCCTGCGCATTATCAACGAACCGACGGCCGCCGCGCTCGCCTACGGTCTTGACAAGGAAACCGATCAGAAAATTCTTGTATATGATCTTGGCGGCGGCACCTTCGATGTTTCGGTGTTGGAAATCGGCGATGGTGTAATTGAAGTATTAGCAACCGCGGGCAATAATCGCCTCGGCGGTGACGACTTTGACGAGTGCGTGATAAAATATTTGGCTGCGGAATTTAAGAAGGATACAGGTATCGATTTAACTACGGATAAGGTAGCGCTTCAAAGATTGAGAGAAGCCGCGGAAAAGGCTAAGGTTGAACTGTCGGGTGTAACTACCTCCAATATCAATCTCCCTTACATTACCGCCGATGCGACCGGACCGAAGCATCTGGATATGACTCTGACAAGAGCAAAATTCAATGAACTGACGGCCCATCTTGTGGAAAAGACAATCGGGCCTGTTCGTCAGGCATTGTCCGATGCAGGCCTCAACGCGAAGCAGTTGTCCAAGGTTCTGCTTGTGGGCGGATCCACGAGAATTCCTGCGGTTCAGGATGCGGTAAAGAGCCTGACCGGGCAGGAACCCTTTAAGGGCATAAATCCCGACGAATGCGTCGCAGTGGGTGCCGCTATCCAGGCAGGCGTTTTGGGTGGAGATGTTGAAGGCATTCTGCTGCTCGATGTAACGCCGTTATCCCTCGGAATTGAAACGCTGGGCGGCGTATTCACAAAACTGATCGAAAGAAACACAACCATTCCGACAAAAAAGAGCCAGGTTTTCTCTACAGCCGCGGATAACCAAACATCGGTTGAGGTTAATGTACTTCAGGGCGAACGTGATATGGCCACATACAATAAGTCGCTTGGACGCTTCCACCTTGACGGCATAGCACCGGCAAGGCGCGGCGTACCGCAGATTGAGGTCACCTTCGATATAGACGCCAACGGTATTGTCAATGTATCGGCCAAGGATCTTGGGACAGGCCGGGAACAGCACATCACTGTCACATCGTCTTCAAATCTGTCTAAGGAAGACATCGATAAGGCGATCAAAGATGCGGAGCGCTATGCCGCTGAGGATGCAAAGCGCAAGGAAGAGGTCGACACGCGCAATAACGCAGATCAGATGGTTTACCAATCGGAAAAAACACTGGCCGATCTTGGTGACAAGCTCGACAGCGATGATAAGTCGAAGATTCAGGAAGCCATAGAAAAGGTTAAAACCGCGCTCAAAGGAACCGATATCGAGGCAATAAAGAATACAACGGAAGAACTTAGTAAAGTGTTTTACGCGGCATCGGAAAAAATATACGCCCAGACCCAACAGCAGCCCGGAGCCGACCCGAATGCCGGCGCACAGGGCGGACAACAAGACGGCAATCAGGGACAGTATTATGACGCCGATTATGAAGTCGTTGATGATGATAAGGACGACTCCAAATAACTGGAAACGGAGACACAGATGCATCCGCGGCGGAAAACCGCCGCGGATGATTGGCGTTCATCAATGAAGCAGGCGCTTTATTGGTGAAAAGGAGACCAACCGGCCGCATTGCGATGGGTGGCCGGATGCATGACGGTTATGCATGTCTGCTGTGAATCATGATGAAATCGGCGGTTTTCAAAAAGCAGCGCCGCTATGCGGCTAAATGAGGGGTAAGTATGGCTGAAAAGAGAGACTTTTATGAGGTGCTTGGCGTTCAGAGGAGAGCGTCGGAGGAGGAGATAAAAAAAGCATTTCGGCGCCTGGCAAAGGAAAACCACCCGGACCTCAATCCGGGTGATAAAAACGCGGAAGCTCGGTTTAAAGAGATAAACGAAGCTTATGAAGTGCTGTCCGACAATGAAAAAAGAGCCAGATATGACCAATTTGGCCATGCCGGCGTAGATCCAAGTTATGGCGGAGGCGGTTTCGGCGGCATTGATATAGATTTGGGTGATATATTCGAGTCATTTTTCGGCGGCGGAAGCTCAAGAAGATCCAATCAGAACGCTCCGCGAAGAGGCGAGAACATACGAACGCTTTTCAACATTACATTCGAGGAAGCCGCTTTCGGCGTTAAAAAGGATGTTCCGCTCAGCAGAGTTGAAGCCTGCTCCGATTGCGGAGGCAACGGCTGTGAGCATGGCACAACGCCGGAAGTCTGCCAAAACTGCGGCGGTACCGGAACCATCCGCACGCAACAAAGAACGCCGTTCGGCGTTATGTCCTCTTCTGCTTCTTGTTCGGAATGCGGAGGATCGGGAAAGATAATCCATAACCCTTGTGATACCTGCAAAGGAAAAGGCAGTATCAGACGAAATCGCACAATCAATGTGAACATTCCGGCCGGTATCGACGATGGTCAGACAATTTCCGTCCGTGGGCAAGGCAACCGCGGTGCCAACGGAGGCCCGAACGGAGACTTGCTGGTCACAATCCAGATCATCCCGCATGAGCATTTTGCACGTGAGGGAAATGCAGTTTTATACCATATGCCGATCAGCATAGTACAGGCTTCTCTGGGTGCCGAAGTAGAGGTTCCGACGCTGGATGGGAAAGTCAAATACAAGATTCCGGAAGGAACGCAAACAGATACCGTTTTTCGCTTAAAGGGAAAGGGGATTCCGAACCTCAACAGTAGCGGAAGAGGTGATCAGTATGTAACAGTCGTTGTGGAAATACCCACGAATTTAACCGCGCATCAGAAGGATTTACTCAAGCAATTTGGGGAAGCGATCGGAGAATCTCCCGTTATCGGCAAATCCGGTAAGAAAGGAAAACGCAAATAAGGGGATATGGCAAAGCCCAAATACAAGCATTTTGTAACCGCTTGTATTTGGGTAAGGGATGCGACATGGTTTGCACCATTCAAAGGTACATGGCATAACCGTTGTTTGCTTTATTCCCGTTTATATATAAAAGCCCTCATGAGCTGGAAAACATGCTCAATGAGGGCTTTTTGGTGATCAAGCCTGCTTACGGCAAAACGATATTCACATTATTTTTGATCGCCTCAAAGGTTTCTTCACTGATGACGTGTTCGATCCTGCAAGCGTCGTTAGCGGCCGTGTTTTCATCGACCCCCAGAGAGATAAGCCATTCGCGGAGCAGCACATGCCGCTCGTTCATGGTGTTCGCGATTGTCATGCCCTTTTCCGACAGAGTAATCAAGCCGGCGGGACTGACTTCAAGATATCCGTTTTTACGCAGTTTTTTCATAGCTACACTAACACTTGGCTTTGAAAAATTCAATTCATTGGCAATATCTATGGAACGCACCGTCCCGTTTTTCAATGTCAACTGCAGGATTGTTTCCAGGTAATTTTCCGCTGATTCTAAAATTCTCATCTGACACCCCTCATACATGTTCCGGGCGTATGCATACGCGCTTCACAGGTAAAAACAGTATAACATTTTTTGGGCAAAAATGAAACATCATTTTCGGAGCTTAATTTTAGCAAAAGAGGTCAGAGAGTGTTGACTTTTGGTTAGATTATTAACAGGGCGTGTAAATGATATACTGTTATGGCTGAATACAACGCTTTCGCTATGAGGACCAAAGGAATGCCGTATTCTATCTTAGTCCAGGTATCCCGCGCGCGGTATGATATTTTGCGCATCGCAGAGCTCGCGCAGGCGCGTATCGTCGATTTTAGACAGGATTTCCTTATCATAAACCTTCATATAAAGCTCAGCCGCTTTCTCGGCGACTTCGATGAGACCCAGCGCATCGTCCGGACTTGTACCTGCGCCAAAAACCCCGTGATGTGCCCATACAACGATGCGGCTGTCACGCATCTTATCGGCGGTTTTTCTTCCGATTTCGTCTGTACCGCAGGGCATCCAGGGCAGAACCGAAACGCCGTCCGGGAAAAACATCATACATTCGGTGCACATGCTCCATAGTGTTTTTGTGAACGCCCGATCACTCAATGGGTGAATAAACGTCATCGCAACCAGGTTCGTCGCATGGGTATGGGTGACAACATGGTGCATAGGGTCTGCCTTTCGGCGCACGCTGTGGGTGAAAAGGTGGGAGGCAAGCTCGCTGCTGGGGCTTGAGCCGTCTTTAAAGCCCCACAGAAGTTCAGCGCGGTCTTCCGCTATCCGGAGGATACCGAGATTTGACTCGGGATCGAGGCTCACATTTTTCAGGTATTTGCCGCTTCCGGTAATGACGATACAGGCGCCGGTCAGGTCTGGCGGCGTAAAGGCCAGTGGAAATGATTTTATCGGCGTCATACCGGACAGATCATCGTCTAAAAGCATGCTGATGTTGCCGCCGTTCCGTTCAGCCCAGCCATGTGTGTAAATCGTGGCAGAAGTCCTGATGAGTTCCTGAATCACTGGATTATTTAGTATATCCATAGCTGCCTCCGTGTATTTAATTCACTGCCCATCCGCTGCATGCCTTGATGGACAAACAAAGAAATGATATTGGTTTTTCCATGTTATATCAAATGATTCTAAAATTCAAGTCGGTCCGCTTGACAGCGCATTATAAAGCCATTATCATAAAAACAAAAACAAGGAAGTCTGTTATGGTTAATATACACGAGTACGATACGGTTGCACTGGACCATTCCGACGACAGCCTAACTATTATCGATCAAACGCTGTTGCCCAACGAACTGAAAATCCTTCGACTCAAGACACTTGAGGACATATGGGAGGCCATCAAAACGCTTCGGGTGCGCGGCGCTCCGGCCATCGGCGCCGCCGCGGCCTGCGGAATCTATCTCCGGGCGAAAGAGATAAGCACAGAACACTATGATACATTTCACTCACAGTTCACAGAAGCAAAAGAATATCTGGCGAGCGCGCGACCGACGGCAGTCAACCTGACCTGGGCACTTGACCGGATGGAGCAAAGGCTTCTTTTGTGCGGTAAGATTGACAGGAAATCGATATTGGAAAGCCTTAAATCCGAAGCTGAAGCCATCATCAGCGAGGATATTGAAACATGCAAAAAAATAGGCGAATATGCGCTGACACTGACGCAAAAAGGCTGGGGGCTTTTAACGCATTGCAATGCGGGCAAGCTAGCGACAATACGCTACGGTACGGCGACCGCGCCGATTTATCTGGGGCAGGAGAGAGGTTATAACTTTAAGGTATATGCCGACGAGACAAGACCGCTGCTGCAGGGTGCGCGCTTAACTGCTTATGAGTTGATGTCAGCCGGTGTCGATGTGACATTGATCTGCGACAATATGGCGGCGACAGTCATGAAAAATGGATGGATTCAGGCGGTATTTACAGGCTGTGACAGGGTTTCGATGAACGGGGACGCCGCAAACAAGATCGGAACACTTGGTGTCGCTATTCTGGCAAAGCGTTATAACATTCCGTTTTATATCTGCGCACCGACCTCCTCAATTGACCGGAAAGCAAAAACCGGAGCCGATATCGTAATTGAGCAGCGTTCTCCGGATGAGGTTACAAGTATGTGGTATGTTGAACCGATGTCGGCAAAGGGAGTAAAGGTGTATAACCCGGCCTTCGATGTGACTGACCATGACCTGATTACGGCAATCATCACGGAAAAAGGAATAGCATATCCGGCGTTTAACAAATCACTTGCGGATATTATGAAATGATCAGGAACGGTACTGACATGGCCGGACAACTGAACAAAAGCATACGCTATATAAGAGGCATAGGGGAACAGAGGGCAAAAAGCCTATCGAAATTGGGCATTTATACCTTCCGGGATCTTTTGTCTTTTTTCCCGCGCACTTATGAGGACAGAAGTGTCGTAAAAATGATCTCGGAAGTAATGGATGGCGAGGAGGCCTTGGTTTCAGCATATGTAATCACGCCGCCGAGACTGAATAGAATACGTAAAGGAATGGACCTTGTCAAGTTCCGAATAGCGGATAATAGTGGCGCATGTGACGTAACTTATTTTAACCAAAGCTATGTAAAGGATTCAATCAAACAAAACTGCGTTTATTTCTTTTATGGCAAGGTTGTGAAAAACGCGTCATTTGTGTCTATGACCAACCCGATCTTTGAGCCGGAGCAGAGTGCCGGCCAAGTAACAGGCCGCATTATGCCGATATACAGACTGACGGCGGGTATTACGCAGAAAATAATCGTCAAGGCGATCACGCAGGCGTTTGATGCGATCGGCGATGATTTTCCGGAGATATTACCGATGGATATCCTTCAAAAGTATAATCTTGCCGGCGCGGGCTTTGCCTATAAAAATATACACTTTCCCGAAAGCGGCGAAGCCCTGTCTTTATCCCGGCGAAGATTGATTTTCGAGGAGCTTTTCGTGCTCTCCTGCGCGCTGGGGATGATGAAAAAGCAGGAGGGGAAAAATGCGGGCTATGTGCTCAGCGGCGCTTCCTCCGATACTTTCCGGAAGAGCCTGCCGTTTGAACCGACCGGTGCGCAGAAAAGGGCGCTTAAACAGGCAATGGAAGATATGGTATCGGGAAAGGCCATGAACAGACTGGTTCAAGGCGATGTCGGATCGGGTAAAACGGCAGTCGCAGCGGGCGCAATCTGGTTTGCGCACCAAAGCGGCCTGCAATCGGCTTTTATGGCCCCGACCGAGATTCTGGCTGAACAGCATTATCATACGCTCTCTAAAATGCTCTTACCGTTCGGCATTCACACGATTTTGTTGACAGGCAGCATGAGCGCGAGGGCAAAAAATCAAGCATATGAAATGTTAAAAAACGGGAAAGCGGACCTTGTCGTCGGGACGCATGCGATATTATCCGAAGGCGTGGAGTTCAAGCACCTTGCGCTGGTCGTAACGGATGAACAGCACAGATTCGGCGTAAGGCAGCGGGCTGCCTTATCGGAAAAGGGGAATCGTCCCCATGTGCTGGTCATGTCCGCCACACCGATTCCACGGACGCTGGCGCTGATCATTTACGGGGATTTGGACATTTCGATCATCGACGAGCTGCCGCCCGGTCGGCAGAAGGTAGACACCTATTTGGTGGACGAAACGATGCGAAGGAGAATCAACAGATTTGCCGAAAGGCTTGTCTCAGAGGGCAGGCAGGTGTTTATCGTATGCCCGATGATCGAAGAGAGTGAGACGCTCGATATAAAATCAACGCTCGAATATGCCGAAAAGCTTAAAACAGAGGTTTTTCCGCACTTGCGCGTTAAGCATCTGCACGGGAAAATGAAAGCCGAAGAAAAAGAAGCGGTTATGGCGGCATTTGCGGATGGGAATATCGATATTCTGGTTTCCACAACAGTCATTGAGGTCGGTGTCGACATTCCCAACGCAGCCTTGATGATCATTGAAAACGCGGAACGCTTCGGTCTCAGCCAGCTTCACCAACTGAGGGGGCGCGTAGGCAGAGGAGATCATAAGTCCTACTGCGTGCTGTTCAACGGCTCATCAAGCCGGGAAGCCGCTGCACGGCTCAAGGTTTTGTGCGATACGAACGACGGCTTTAAAATAGCGGAGGAAGATTTGAAAATTCGCGGACCGGGCGATTTTTTTGGATCGCGTCAGCACGGGCTGCCGGAAATGAAGCTTGCTGATCTCAGCTGCGATATGGATATACTGGATACCGCTCAGAATGCTGCCCGGTTGCTGCTAAGGGATGATCCGGAGCTGAAAAAACCGGAGAACGCCGCACTTCAGCAAAGGGTTTCTGAGCTATTCGAAATCGGACTTAATTGAATGCAAAAAAACTGCAGCAAACGATTACCGAAGCATCGTTTGCTGCAGTTTTGTGCAGCATTTAGTCACTTTCCGGAAGGTTGATGACCGGATAGACGCTTTCGCCGCTGCCAATCTGAACGTCGGGAACGGTTCCGTTCCACTGATGGATTTTGTTGTACTCAATCAAAGCTTCTGTGATTGATGCGGCAATGGCGAGATTGGCTTCGGCCTCGGCATTTGCCCTGACTTCCACTGTATAAGCATCAGCGTCAGCGGCTATTCTGGCTGTTTCGGCTTCCGCATTTGCCGCTATGACCTTTTTCTCCGCTTCCGCCTGAGCGATAATGATCTCGGATTCCTGTTTGGTCTGTGTGGTTAGCTTATCCTGCTGCGCGACTTGTTTTGCCTCGACTGCGTCGGTGAAGGTTTGGGTAAAGTCAATATCCTCAATGTTGATGTCAATGATTTGAATACCGTATTCATTCATGTCCTCTATCATAAGAGTCTTGACGAGATTTGAGAGCTCGGTTCGCATGCCAATCAGGCCCTCCGCTGTATAGTTTGAAAACACGAGTTTAACGTTTTCAAGGACTCTCGGATATATGACTGTTTGAAAATAGCTGACACCGACATTCCGGTACAGGTTCTGCGATTGGGTTTTATCAATCGTGAAGTTAATTGACGCGGAGACATCAGTCTGCTGGATGTCCGAACTGAAAGCCTCAAGAAGAATGGGTTCCTTCTGGACCCTGTTATCGATGTTGACTACCTGCTGGTACGGCAGCTTAAAGTTTATACCCTCGGCCAGCACATTGCTTTCCACCCTGCCGAAAGTTAATAGTACGCCGGTGTGCCCGGCGGGGACCGCCGCAATACAGCCGCCGAGAATAAGCAAAAGCGGAAGCAAAGCAAAATAAGACTTCTTGTTGACCTTCCATTGCCTTTGCGTTCTGATTGAGGCGTTTCCCGATCTGTCCGTCACTTCTCTTCTGTTATAACTGAAACCGGTTGCGATCAGCACGGCAGCAGCTCCGGCAATTGCAAAAAATATCCAAGTCATAGTATTTCTCTCCTTATCTAAATCGGTTTACCTTTCGATCATTGCGATTTTATACGCATTATCTCCGGAACCGCCGAATTCCATCATGCTGACTTTAGCGGGGTCGAACCAGTCGAAAAGCTGCGTGAGTCTGGTGACAAAAACGTACTTCGCTGAGGTGTTTGGCAGGACTTCAAGAATGTGCGCAATACCCTGTGCGCCCTCCGCGTAAGATGTCGTTTGAAAGGTTTCGTTAAGCAAAATCAAAGAGTAGGGAACAAGGTCATCCAGTATTCCGGCTACTTCCTGAACCTCTCCTTCAAACCGTCCGGCAACATCACCGGCGTTGAATTCCTTCTCTGAAGAAGAAAACTGTGTAAAAACCGCGTTTCGGATACTCATGCTGGCGGCAGAGGCGCAAACCGGAAGACCGGCCTGGGCGAAAATCTGAGCTGTACCGATTGCCCGGAGCAGAGCGGTCTTGCCCGAAGTGTTCGGACCCCTGAACAGCAAGCCTTCCGTTTTCTTTTCGATGCGGATATTATTTAAAACGATTTTCTCATTTGTTAAACCTTCCAGAATCAACTGCATGTCGTATAGCTCATTAGCCTTGAACATGTTTTCTTCTGGAGGAAGCATGTGTGGCAGGCACATAGGAAGCTGGGCGGAGGATAGAAACCGACAATACTTCAAGCCCGTGTCATAAAAGGACAGTTCGCCGGAAAGACCGCGGAAAAATTCGTATATATGGCCTGTAATGCCGCTTAAAACAGTGTAGAGCTCATAAAGCGCCTCGCTTAGAATGCTTCTGGCATCTTCGAGATGAAACTCACCCATATCGATTTCGGGTATATCGTCCGTAGCAGATTTGTTTTTTCCGATTGAACCAAACAGCTTTTTAATCGAGTTACCCAACGACCGGTTTTCTAGTTCGACGGTCTCTGTCAAGCTGGAAGACCGGATTGTCAGCGTATCATCTGTCAGCGTGCGCACCTTGAATTCATAAGCGTCAATCGTATCACGTAAAAAGTAGGATGCGATCTGCGAAATCTCATCCAGTGATTCGTTTTCGGACATTTCGGCGCAAAAGGCCTTGATACCTAGAAGCCCTTCGGACTTCACTTCGTACTTTTCGATTGCATCTTGGATTGAACGAAAATAAGAAACGGTGTTCCGCGCAAAACCCGCTGTAATTTTTAGTGAGTCATATGTGCTGTCCAGAATGCCGCGGGATGTACTGGGTACCCCGTACATATAAATGGAGGAGTGCATTTCATGCCAATCCGATTGCAGAGAATCATAGCTTTTGAAAATTAACCGAAGATCATCCAGAAGCTTCGGCAATGAAATGAAGTCCATCAAAATATCCTGACGGTATTTGATTTCGTCAGCCGTCTTGAGCGGAATTTTGAGCACTTCAAGAAAATACGTATAGCTCTCTTTGTTTCGGCAAAAATAATCGACTGCCTTATCTATGGAAAGATCGTAGAGCGTATTACTCATGTGTTCCGATAAAGGTTCATCCGGCTCTTTTACATCTTCATTGTAATGTTTATATAGCAAGCTGAATTTCATGCGCAATCTCCATTCTTAATGCGGCATTATGCTTTGTCCGGTATGTTATTGAAATTATCGCATTAACTTTGCACAGGAAACCGATTTTTCAACGCTTTTTCCGTAAGGTTATATTTTTTCAAAATATCAAAAGCGTAAGAACCGGACGCGCCGCGGTACCTTGCGATTTTATATGTTCTTCTATTCTCCGCGCTCTCGTCTATGATGACGCTTAGAAACGGGATTTTCGAAGCACCGATGCCGTGCTGATGCGTAATATAAATACCCATACTTCCGCTGTCGTATATCGTCTCGGCAAGCTCGGCCGTCAGCTTCAATGCAAGCTCTTCGCTGGTTGTGGAATAGGTTTCGTTCAACAGCACGAGGGAATTACCGGCGTGCGACCTGAGGATTTCATTGACTCTGTTCTCCTCATCGGCAAAGCGGCCCTCACCTTCAAATCTTTCGTCGCGCGGAAAATGCGTATATACGCAGTTGAGCGGATATATTTCTGCGGTTTCACAAGGGATCGGGCAGCCGGTCAGAAATAATACTGCCGCAATTCCGACTGACCGCAGATAGGTGGTTTTACCGCCGCCGTTAGCGCCTGTCAGATAGAAGAATGGTTCTTCCGCATCGAATAGAATATCGTTCGGCACGATATTCCTCTCGTTTTTAGCAAGCAGAGACAGATCCCTGAGCCCTTGGGCGGAAAATTTTTTCTCCTTTGCAGCTTTGGGCCAACAGATCGGAATCCCGAAGCTGCGGACTTTATCAAAGATCTCGGAGATTTCAAGGTAAAAATTGAGTTCAGAACGATAAGCTATTATCTCTTTATGAAAAAAACCTTTGAACTCATTGTAGAATTCCTTGAAAGCCGTGAATTCTATCGGATTCATGGCAGCAATCGCGTTAATTAGCCGTGGATCAAGCTTGATGGATACGTCTCTTGTTTCTCGTGAATCCTTTAGCCCAAGGTCAATTGCGCATTTTAAAAGACGGGCGACAATCGGCCTGTCGTCCTCCGGACGTATGTACAGGTCCTCGCCAAGCATTTTGAAGCTGTTAACGCGCACTTTCTCATTCATAAGCAGCAGTTTATCGGTTTCTGCCAAGAGCCGTTTATACTCAGTTGTGGAGGAATTACGTAGAAAATAATCCTTAAAACGGCCGCAAAGTGATCCCTCACCGCTAAGTTCGGACGCATGGTGATAAAAGGAAGTAACGGACCCGATCAGATTGACAAAAATGAAATTCCGTTCATTGTCACACCGGGCTGCCTTATAAGCACCGGAAAGGCGGTGTATTGTCTCGGCAATTTCGGCCAGTTTCTTAAATATTTCTCTTACTTTTGTTGATTGCAAAAGCCTGAAAAGTTCCTGACGCACCGGAATATCGTCGGGGTGACATGGGGTCATCATTGCATTTATCGCTTCTTCACTTAAAAGCAAAGTCAGCTTTAAATCCTCAAAAACAGTCGGATCGAACTTGTCGCAGGATGATTCTTTGGTATACAGCAGGCTTGGATAATTCATATTTGTCGCAATGCAAACAGCAGAAGCTTATCGCATTTTTATCCTTTCCGCATTGATATATAACAGTTATATGATAGCAGATTTAAAAGGAAACGCAAGCAATTGTGCTTATTTTTTACGAATTGGACATCAATATTCACACATCACATATGAGGCACATACGCGTCAATTCGTGCTAAACATGATGTATGCCTGGCTGGGAGAGGATTTTAAAATAACGAGGCTGCCCTGATTGCAGGTTCAGGGCAGCCTCGTCTTGATGTTTATTCAGTTTAAAAAATCCTTGAGCTTCTTTGAACGGCTGGGATGCCTCAGCTTTCTCAGTGCCTTGGCTTCGATCTGTCGGATGCGCTCACGGGTGACATTAAATTCCCTGCCGACTTCCTCGAGGGTTCGTGTACGCCCATCCTCTATACCAAAACGCAGGCGCAGGACTTTTTCTTCTCTTGGTGTCAACGTGCCGAGAACGCTCATGAGCTGTTCGCGTAGGAATGTAAACGCAGCAGCCTCCGCCGGTTCTGACGCATCCTCATCCGGGATGAAATCACCAAGGTGGCTGTCTTCTTCCTCGCCGATCGGTGTTTCCAGAGATACCGGCTCCTGAGCAATTTTCAGAATATCACGGATTTTCTCAACCGGGAGGTTCATTTCGATGGCAACCTCCTCCGGTGACGGATCGTGGCCCAGCTCCTGTAGCAGCTGGCGGGATACCCTGATTACTTTGTTGATGGTTTCTACCATATGGACAGGAATTCTGATGGTTCTTGCCTGATCGGCTATCGAGCGCGTGATGGCCTGCCTGATCCACCAGGTCGCGTAGGTTGAGAACTTGTACCCCTTTGTGTAGTCGAACTTCTCAACCGCTTTAATCAGCCCGAGGTTGCCTTCTTGAATCAGGTCGAGAAACAGCATACCTCGGCCTACATAGCGTTTGGCTATGCTTACCACTAGTCTGAGGTTTGCTTCCGCCATTCGTTTCCCGGATTCTTCATCACCCTCTGCCATTTTGGTCGCCAGCTCGACTTCCTCCTCTGGTGTCAGCAGGTCTACCTTTCCGATTTCCTTGAGATACATTCGGACCGGATCATCGATGCTGAATGTTTCGGCAAGTGCATCTGTATTAGCGATTTCTTCCTCGCTGATTTCCGCCAGCTCCTCGATTTCCTCAAGCTCCGAAACAGCGGGAACAATATCCTCGGTTAAAATATCCGAAAGAGCCTTATCGACGGTTTCTATGCCAAGGTTATCGAGCGTTTCGTATATCCTGTCGATTTGCTCGGGCTCTATGTTCAGCTCTTCAAACGAATCGAGGACTTCCTTGGTCGTTATGGAACCGCTCTTTTTTGCCTTTTCGATGATTTCATTGAGCCTTATCTCAATAGCGCTTAAAGCACCGGACTTATTTTCGCTGACAGGCTCTCCTTCCGGAGACTTTGGTTTTTTTGTCAAGTTCTTATCCTCCATACCCTTTTCTCTCTCTCATTTTTTCTGATATTGCCAAAAGGTCGGCTGTGCTTTTCAGCCTCTCCGTCCTAATAACAGCTATGTAATCCTTCATGGAACGGTCTGCTTCCGCTATTGATTCGGGCTTCTCAACGATTTGCATGAGGCTTGACATTTCATCGTCGGTCAGTGCCTGTGCAAATGAAGCAAGGACCAGGCTTTTGCCCTCACTGTGTCTGTCTTTTATAATCGTGAACACCTTACCCAAAAAGGGTGAAGAAAATTCCTCGGGTGCAATATCCAGCGCGGATATTAAAGAGGGATCCAGCAAGATCAATCGGATGATTCCTTCCTCGGCTGCAGCGGATACAATGTTCTGGTATCTGACCGATTTCTGTTTCGGTTGAGCCAAAACCGCAGGTCTGGTTTCGCTGCGGGCACGGGCCTTTTTTTCGGCCGCAAGCCGCCTCTTGATCGCTCTGTCTATCTCCTGCTTCATAACGTCCGAGGATATACCGGCCGTTTCAGCGATTCTTGCTCCGTAGACCTCGCGCTCAACAGGGCTTGACAGCTTTGAAATGAGCGTGCAGGCTTGCTTTATAAATGCCACCTTCTGTTCGTTCTCACTCAAGTTATACTTGCTCTGTAAAGCAAGCAGGCTGTACTCAATATGGTTTTCACTTCTCTTAAGCAGACTTTCAAATGCGTCCTTTCCATATGATTTTATAAAGTCGTCAACATCCTGTTTCTTGCTTTGTCCGTCAACAATCTTATCTGGCAAGGTGATAACCTTTACAGAAAACTCGGAATTTTTCAACATGTCCAGCGCCCGGTCAGTCGCTTTTTTACCCGCCTCGTCATTGTCATAACAAATAATGATTTCCTTTACGTATCTGGCGATGAGTCTGGTTTGTTCTAGTGTCAGCGAAGTGCCCATTGAGGCTATGGCGTTATCAAAGCCGGCTTGGTGCAGTGTGATCACATCAATATTTCCTTCACATAAGATTATATTGGGGCGCTTCGTGTTTTTTGCAATATTTATACCGTACAAAATTCGTCGCTTACTGAAAATAATAGTTTCGGGAGAATTGAGGTATTTCGGCTCTTCCTCACCCAGAGAACGACCGCCGAAACCCAGCACATCCCCTCTGACATCGATGACCGGGAACATCAGCCTGTTTCGAAATTTATCATAAACACTGCCTTTACTGCTTGAAACGGCAAGGCCTGCCTCAATCAGCTCAATCTTCTCGTAGCCTTGGGCGGACATAGCGGTGATCAGGCTGTCCCAGGAATCGGGAGCGGCGCCAAGTCCAAAACGCGTGACAGCCGCATTGGAGATTCTGCGTTTTTTCAGATATCGGGCCGCGTTAGCGCCGGCTTCTTCTTTGAGCAGAGCGTTAAAATAACGGGCAGCGCTTCGATTAAGCGCTAAAAGCCGTTTCCTTTTATATGAAAAATTATCGTCTCCGGTCTCAGGGATTGTCATACCCGCTCTGTTTGCAAGAAACTGAACTGCATCCGGAAAAGTCAGATTTTCAATGTTCATAATGAAATTGATAACACCGCCGCCCTTACCACACCCAAAGCAGTGATAAATCTGTTTGGAAGCGGAAACGGAAAAGGAAGGTGTTTTCTCATTGTGAAAGGGGCACAAGCCGAACAGGTTCGAACATTTCTGCGTAATCCGGACATAGGAAGAAACAACATCAGTGATCTCGTTTCGTTCAATTAATTCATCTAAAAAACTATCGGGGAAAGCCATTGCAT
>JAAYJC010000065.1 GCA_012523085.1 Clostridiales bacterium | reverse complement strand
GTCCGGTGCATGTGTGGAGGATATTGAGTACCATCCAGACCGGAACCTGGATAAGAACCAGATCTTGAGACTTTCCACGTGTAATTACATAGCTGAACGCCACAATGTCATGCTGCTCGGTGCCACGTGCAGCGGCAAGACCTATCTCGCCTGCGTTTTGGGAATAGCGGCAGTTCGTAACAATTTCACTGCGAAATATATCCGTCTGCGGAATTGCTTGTGGATCTTTCTATCGCCCGCGGAAGCGGCACAATCCGTAAAGTAATATCCCAATACAAAAAAAATCCACTGCTGATCATTGACGAATGGCTGCTGTCTCCGCTGAAGGAAACTGAGGTCAGGGATCTGCTTGAGATCATTGAAGCACGCTATAAAAATGCTTCTACCATATTTTGCTCACAGTTCGACGTATCGGGCTGGTGTGAAAAGCTCGGAGACCCCATTATTGCAGACGCCATCTGTGACCGCATCGTCCACAATTCCTATACGATTGTGACTGATTGCAAAGACTCTATGCGAAAGCAAAAAGGAATTTCCGAGAACTAGCAGGGAGCCTTTGGCTCATCGGGCTCTGCCCGACCCGAGGTTTAACGCATCAAGGTTTTCCGGGAAGAGTGGTCGCTTATGTATAAATTCAGAAAAGAAAGAAGATTAACCCCAGCGTGTGGACGCATGGCATCACTCTTCCCGCTAAACCCCGTATCCGGCGCTCGTATCGCTCCTCAGCGTTGCACTATCCTCCGGTACGGATAAAAGCATGTCTATGATACCATTGGAACCCCACTGACTTTAATGTACAGCCATCGCGGAAAAGCTGTTCATTTTACGCGACGAGGGTGGTCATCTCAGGCGTTGCCACTGTACAGCTTTCGCGGTCGAGATGTCTTCTGTGAACGGAATACTCAAATATATAACTCAATTTATCTTATATTAGCATTTCGACCAGTCTGAATATTTTGACGGGTCTTCATAAGATGCACATGATCATATGACCTTTTTGATTAAATACCGCAGACGTCGGTTTCATTTACTTGCTGTTTTTAAGCTTCATTTCTTGACAGGGGTTGCTTTTTATATTATGATGTTTTATAAAGTGACAACTTTAAAATAAATAGGAGTTGTCACTTTAAGTCGAATATATGAATGGAGGAAATGATGAAGAAAAGAATTACACTATTGTTGGTTTTTGTTATGGTTTTGTCGATTTTGGTCGGGTGTGCGCGGGAAAAAACCAGGCCGCCCGTTGTATTTGCCGATATCGGATGGGACAGTATTTTGTTTCATAATGCAGTCGCCATGTTTATAGCGGAAAATGCGTACGGCCTTGATACAAAGGAGGTTTCCGGTTCCACACCGATTACTTATACCGCGCTTTTGAGCGGGGATATCGACGTATTTATGGAAATGTGGACGGATAATCTGGAGTATTACAAAGACGATCTTGAGCAGGGAAAGCTTAAAGAGCTTGGCTTAAACTTCGGTGACAATATCCAGGGCCTGTATGTACCCAGATATGTTATAGAAGGCGATTCGGAGCGCGGGATCGAACCGATGGCGCCAGATCTGAAAACGGTCGAAGACCTCAAAAAGTATCCCGAAGTCTTTGCGGACCCGGACGAGCCGTCAAAAGGACGCATCTACGGAGCGATGTCAGGTTGGGAAATTGACTTGATCATGAGAAAAAAGTATGAATATTATGGCTTAAATGAGAACTTCAACTATTTTGATCCCGGTACCGATTCCGCGCTTGCGGCTGTCATTGCCTCGTCCTATGAAAGAGGCGAAGCGATTGTCGGTTATTACTGGGAACCCACATGGCTGCTGGGTAAGTATGACATGGTATTGCTGGAGGATGCGCCATATGACGAGAACCTATATGCGGACGGTATGACCGCATGCCCTTCGGTTAATGTAATGGTATGTGCAAGCAATGGGTTTTACGAGCGCGAGCCTGATTTTTGTAAGTTTTTGAGTAAATATCACACTTCCAGCGCCTTGACATCTGAAGCGCTTGCCTACATGCAGGACACGGGCTCCTCTCTTAGCGATACGGCAATATGGTTTTTGAAGCAGAATGATGCGCTTATCGATCAATGGCTCGAAGCGGATAAAGCTAAACTTGTTCGTGATGCACTGGGTGCTTAACGGGGGATTTTTATGCCTGAATGGATTATGCACTTTCCGGAATCGATCTATCTCAACATAAAAGATGCTGTAGATCGGTTCGTTTTATACATCACAGTACATTGGGACGGTTTTTTCGACGCCATTACAACAGGGCTCAGGAGCTTTTTGCTTTACATAAATAAATTTGTGAGCCATATTCCATGGTGGCTGCTGATCGCTATTGTTTTCGTTTTGACCCTGAAGATATGCAAAAAGGTGACAAAAGCCGTTTTATATTCGCTCATGTTGTTTGTTATCGGTGCGATGGGGCTCTGGTCATATATGAACATGACGATTGCCATTGTCCTTACCTCCGTCGTTTTGTCTCTCCTAATTGGGTTTCCGATCGGCGTACTAATTTCGGCAAGCAAACATGCCGACTCGGTTGTCAAGCCTATTCTGGATATGATGCAGACAATGCCCGCTTTTGTTTATCTGATTCCGGCGGTAATGCTGCTGGGACTCGGTAATGTACCGGCCGTAATCGCAACGACGATTTATGCGCTGCCTCCGATCATCAGACTTACCAATCACGGGATAAAGCAGGTGGATGCGGAGGTTGTCGAAGCAGCGGAAGCATTCGGCTCAACAAAATGGCAGATGCTTATAAAGGTACAGATACCTCAGGCTCTGCCGACGATTATGGCGGGGCTGAACCAGACGATCATGATGGCACTCTCTATGGTTGTAACCTGCTCAATGATCGGCGCTTCCGGGCTTGGCTCCGAGGTGATTATCGCAATCAACAGACTTGAAATCGGACGCGGTTTTTCCGCCGGGATATCCGTTGTCATATTGGCTGTTATCCTGGACAGAATTACGCAGGGAATCTATAAGCAAAAGGACGGTGAGACGGATGGAAAACGGCGAAGTCATTTTAAAAGTAGAAAATCTGGTCAAGCTCTACGGTTTAAATAAGCAGTCCGCCCGTGAGCTTTTAAAGAAAGGCGCGGACAAAAAGGAAGTATTACGGCAGACAGGCGTAACCGTTGCGGTAAACAATGTTTCCTTTGACGTGAAAAAAGGCGAGATATTTGTTCTGATCGGACTGTCCGGCTCCGGAAAATCCACGGTTATCCGCTGCGTGAATATGCTTCAGCAGCCGACTTCAGGAAAAATCACATTCGAAAATCAGAATATCGGTTCTCTCTCCAAAAGCGAGCTGATTGATTTCAGGCGCACAAAAGCGTCAATGGTCTTCCAGAATTTCGGGCTCATGTCCCATAGGAACGTTTTGAGCAATGTTGCTTACGGTCTGGAGGTCAGGGGCGTAAAGAAAGAAGAGCGAGAGAAAAAAGCCATGGAGATAATTGCCATGGTCGGTCTGGATGGTTGGGAGAATAAGAGTATATTGTCTTTGAGCGGAGGTATGCGTCAGCGTGTCGGTATAGCCAGAGCGCTTACAAATGATCCGGGTATGCTTCTGATGGACGAGCCTTTTTCCGCGCTGGACCCGCTGGTACGCCGCGATATGCAATTTGAATTGCTATCCATTCAGCGCAAAATGAATAAAACCATTTTGTTCATCACACACGATATCGACGAAGCTTTCAAACTGGGAGACAGGATAGCAATCATGCGGGATGGCATGATCATCCAAAACGGAACCGCGGAAGAGATGGCGTCGAATCCGGCGGATGACTATGTGCGCGACTTTATTGACAGCGCCGATAAATCCCATGTGCTTTGTGCGAAAAATATCATGATCACACCGACGTCTTTGATCCATACGCGGGACGGAGCGGGAAACGCTCTTAATGCGATGAAAAAAACGGGGTTTTCCAGTACCTATGTCATAGATGAGAAAATGCGATTTGTAGGCGTCCTTACCTTAGAGGACGCAATGAAAGCCAGAGCGGAAAACCTGCCGATTGACAGCTTTATCATAAAAGATGCCGATCGGGTAGCGCCAGACGCGGTCGTTGCCGATATTATGCCGCTGGCAGCTCACACCAGGTTTCCGATTGCCGTTGTCGACGAAGAGGGAAGGCTGAAAGGAATCGTATCCAAAGCGGCAGTATTGTCTTCGCTGAGCTAAACTTGTATTTTTGCAGGACAATCATAAAATGCAAAACAGCAAAATGGAAAACCGTATAAAAAGCCGTGAAGAAAGTGTTCACATGACCAATACCGATTCTCAATCCGGCATAAGAACAGTATTGCATTAAATCAAAAAACGCATCCAAAGCTCCTTATTGCAACAGGGAGCGAGATGGATGCGTTATTTTTTTGAAAAAAGCGCAAAAAGTGCGCTCGGTATTGGAGAACATTATCGGAAAATAATGAATATGCTGTATTAATCTTCAGAGATAGGTAAGGTGATTTGAGATGCCGATGTCGACCAGAGAATTATTTGCGCGAATGATAAAGTGTGAGGCCGGCGGTGAGGGTCTAAACGGAATGCAGGCGGTAGCCACTACTATTATGAACAGGGTGCATGTCGCATACGGCGAATACCTCAGAACAGGGCAGGGGGATCTGCGGAGGATTCTGGAACAGCCGGGGCAGTTCACCTGCCATATGACCACCGTATACGGCGAGGCGAATCTTCAGAATGTATGGAATACCCCGCCCGATCAGATTCATTATGATGTGGCCGATTGGGCGCTTGCCGGCAGTATCTTTTCCGGTGTTGTTGACACATTGTGGTACATGAATCCATTTTCCGCCAGTTGCCCGCCGTATTTTCCCTACAACAGATCGGGCGTTGAATTTAACCGAGTCATGCAGCATTGCTTTTATCAGCCTACATCATTGTACGCTTCAACATAAACATAAAAGGGGAATAGTGCTTAATGGAAACATACAATAAAACCGATTATATGGATAACAAAATGAATAACCAAATGATGAATTACAGACAGCAGGAAAAACCGATGTCTCAGATGCTGCAATCACAGACGATGCAAACACTTCCGATGCAATCGCAGATCCCGCAGGCACGTCAGACGCCCACACAGATGATGGGCACGCAGTCGGCCGCGCCGCATATCCCAATGCAGCAGAGCGTGACGTCCCCTATGATGGGCGGAGGTCAGCCAATGGGTTCTTTGTCAAGCATGACGCCGACGACGCTGGAAACAACCTATTATACGCCGGGGCTACTTCGCTCGTTTATCGGCGAGATGATGCGTGTGCAGTTTCTGATCGGTACGACTGGACCTTTGATTGATATCACCGGAACTCTGGTTGAGGTGGGCGCTACTTATATCATTCTTCAGCCGATAAATACGGATGATTTAATGGTTTGTGATCTGTATTCGATAAAATTTGTTACCATTTTTCGATAAAATACTGATCTTCAACTTAGCTTCAGGTCAGTATCAGCTATACGCTCCGGGATTCCGCCGATGGCGCAATCCCGGAGCGTTAATGCTTCGGTTATAAGTATATTTTATATCAATTGTCGATCTCAACACTTCTGCCGACGAGGTTAATGATCCCGGGCAGATTGAGGATTTTGATCTTTCCGCGCTTTTTGTCTATGAACTTCATCTTAGCTAGCTGGGTTAAGCATATGGTGACATTGGCTCGTGAAATACCGATAAAATTCGCCAGATCCTGATGTGTTATATAGAAATAGCCCTTTTCATCCGTCTTGGAAAAGCACATGAGTTGCAAAGCAAATGCCGTTCTTTGCAGAAGACTCATATACATAACGCCGGCCGATTGAATCCTGGATAAAAAGAGGCTGTTTCTGAGGATCTTATAAAAACTAAGCAAAATATTCGTATCGTTTTTGCAGAGTTCTTCCACCTTATAAATCGGAATCATGACCGTCTCGATCGGCGTTACCGTGATAATATTCGGATTCAGTACCGTATCGGTAAAGAAAAGAGCCTCATGGCCAATGATTGAGGGCGCATCGAGAATCTCAAAGAGCCGTTCATTTCCGTTCGGATAAATATGAACCGTTTTTACGGTGCCTTTTTTCAAGCATACAAGGTTTTTTACCGGTTGATTCTGAGAAAAGATCTGGGTGTTTTCCGCAAAGCTTTTCAAGTGCCCCAAGCCGAGCAGTTCATTCCATACCTTTTCATCAATGGAAACCGGTGAAAAGTAGTTAAATTTATCATAGTTTATAGTCATCATTGACATCAAACCTCTTTTTAAAGGAAACCTTTCGTTCAGTATACCAAATATTATCAATAAAGCAAATGAATTTTTGCATTATCCCAGCAAATTGCAACATAATGTAAACAGAACAAATCTGCCATGAGCCCATAATAAACGTAAAGAAAACCATAAAATCGCACGACCAAGCCAACACGCAGAAGCAGACGCGTTAATAACAAGCCTGTTTTTTGCCGTTTGGCAGGCATTAATACAGCAAAAGCGCAATGGAATGAATCGCAAAAGAGGCAGATATAAACCTCTGCCTCTTTTGCTGCGGTATTCTTGCGCCGGCTTTGGTTATTTGTCCATCCAGGATCTTTCGAAGAGTCTGTCCGCTCGATTAGACATCGGATTTGCTCAGCCTTTGTTGTCTGTTATCATCGGTGAGACATTGGACTTGTTCATTGTTGCCGGTGAGAGCCCGGTTTTCTCCATGGCCGATGGCGAGGCATTAGATTTTTCCATAGCCAATGGCGAAACATTGGGTTTCTCCATGGACAAAGGCGAGACATTGGATTTTTCCATTGCCGATGGTGAGACATTGGATTTCTCCATGGACAAAGGCGCTAAGTTACTGTCCTTCATCGGACTTACATTTGCACCGATAATGTTGGACATCGGTTTGTCAAAAGCGGGGTTAGTCGCATACACATTCTTTTGATCCATGCGATCGGTCGCTATACGCAGAGCTTCTCCGAAGCGCTGGAAATGCACAACCTCGCGTTCGCGCAGGAATCTGATGACATTGTTCACATCCGGGTCATCGCTTAAGCGAAGAATATTGTCATAAGTTACGCGCGCTTTTTGTTCAGCAGCCATATCCTCCGTGAGATCGGCAATTATATCACCCTTTACGCCAATATAAGCGGCTGTGAACGGGTTCCCGGCTGCGGACACCGGATAAACACCGGCGGTATGGTCAACGAAATAGCTTGCAAAGGGTAACTGGCTAAATTGAGCTTCGGTAAGGTTTCGGGTAAGCTGATGTACAATGGAGCCAATGATCTCAAAGTGATCAAGCTCCTCCGTGCCGATATCGGTAAGGATGGCCTTAAGCTCGGGATAAGGCATCGAGAAACGCTGGCTCAGATAGCGCAGCGATGCGGCGAGCTCACCATCCGGCCCTCCGGATGGCATTCTGAGATGATTTTCAGGTGTTCTCAGATCTTTATATGACGAAGAAAGGTCAATTCATGGGTGGCAGCAAAAGACGGTAAAATATTTTCAGGGTATTCTCGGATTTATCCCAGAGTATTCTATCAATTACCTTATGCGCTGCTTCGTATTTTTTTTCGGGGATTATGTATGAAGAAGTCAGAATGCTTGTCAGGTCGTTTAAAGCGCGCGTTATGCATAAGAGCAATTGCCGGTCGGTCTGACAGGCGTTCATTTTGTCCAGTTCCACGGCTAAAAGGTCTCTTTGCGCCATCAGGACGCTTTTTGCTTTTTTGTAATCCCCTTCAGTTTCCGCACCGTTAAGATAAGCCTCCCTGAGCCGTTCGATTTTTTTCATGGTTAGCCGATACTGCTTTTTCAGACCGGCTGCTTCGTTTGTATGAGCAGGCTCAAGGAGCCTGTGATAAACAGGACTGCTTTCAGCTGTATCCAGCCTGAGCCTTGAAAGAACCGCTTCCCGCAGCTTTTCGGCGTCCACGGACTGTGTAAAACGGCATTTCGCTCTGGCATATCCGCTGCAGCGCATTTTATTTTTACCGGAAAACACAATCGCATTTCCGCATTCAGCACATCGGATCAGCCCGGTCAGCCAGTCTTTTGACATAATAGCAGGTTTTGCATTTTTACCGTAACGTATTTTCAGGTTTATGGCGCGGAGCTGTGCGCGCTCCCATGTTTGTTTGTCGATGATCGGCTCATGTGCGGCGTTTACGGCAATGATGTTCTCGTTAACATAATCGCGCCCGGTGCGGCCGGACGGGTTCCATCGCAGCATACCGATATAGACCGGGTTTCTGATGATGTACTCCACAGCTCTGCTTTCAAAAGGGTTTCCGTGCCGGGTTTTTATGCCCAGTCGGTTCAATCTGCAGGCGATCTGATAATATCCGCAGCCTTCATTGAACATTGCAAAAATTTGCCGAACCGTCTCCGCTTCCGAAGCGACCGGTACAAGGATATGGTCGCTGACCTGATAACCGAAGGCCGGAGAGGATTGGAGTCCGCCGCGCAGATGCTTTTCGGTCATTCCTTTTTTGACCTCATCGGCAAGGTTCAGCGAATAATATTCAGCCATCGCTTCCAGCATCGCTTCCAGAATCAGTGAGAATTTATCGTCCTCGACGCTTTCGGTGATCGATATGACGCGAATCCCGCACTCGCGCTTTAACAAAGACTTGAACACCACGCTGTCCTCGCGGGATCTGGCGAAGCGGTCGAACTTATGGACCAGAATGACATCGTAGGGATGATCACCAGATTTCGCCTGTGCAATCATCCGCATAAAAGCCGGTCTTTTCTCTGCTGTTCTGCCCGAAATGCCTTCGTCGATATAAAAGCCTGACTCCGGAATCAGATAACCGTTTTCTTCAGCATACCTGATCAGTGCCTTTTTTTGTGCATCCGGAGAGTATTCTGTCTGCTCTTCGGTGGAAACGCGGATATATGCCGCGGCGCGAAGCTTTGTTTCACGCATAAAACGCCTCCCTGTCAGCCGATTACCATTCATTATTATAACATATGACAAATGAAACCGTTATAGGATAACAAACAGGGCAATATCCTGTTAACGGGAGGCGGTTAAAATGAAGAAAAAAAATGAACCGATCAGAACAATCGGCCTGGTCAGCTCAGACGGAAGCTGGGTGGCGCTTTCCGCCCTCAGCCGTATTCAACAGAAGTATTGCGCAACCATTTTAAGGCTGGGTATGCTTGAGGAGGCGTTTGCGGGCAGAGCTGTTTTTCAAGCTTATAACCTTCTTCGGTCCAATCCGGCGCATGAAGAGACGGAGAATAATGTGCGATGAGGGAATTTGTTTGCTTAAACTGCGGAAGGATCCGTTACAGCTCGGTAGAACTGAAAACACAGTCCGACACGCGCTGCCCATACTGCGGAGCGGATATATACGAGCAATCGGATCGGTTTTTATGGCGAGGCAGCGGGGAAGACAGCCGCTTTGCACCTCTTGACACGGGGCGTACAGGCGATTAGGACACTATAGGCAATTCGCGCGCGAAATTTCACTTTTCGCGCGCGAATTGACAATTCTGTTAAAAAGTGTGATAGTCTGAATATGCCTTTTAAACAATGAAAACGAAGAGCAAGGGAGCTGACACTCATGAAAACGATGAAAGAAAAAAGCAAGGGCATACGGTATGGGAAAATGTCCGGTATGTTCTCGGATTGCTGTGGACACATGACAGGCTGCTGCTCATGGCCATACTGGTTTCCGCGCTGACCGGTGTTTTTCTGCCATTCTTCGGCATTTATCTTCCTGAAATTGTAATCGATCTTTTGTTGAACAAGGCTGGGCATATGACAATCGTCGTCAACATCGGAGGATTTATGGTTATCGCCGCTGCGCTGTATTTTCTGAACGGTTATTTCGGCAGAGTTCAGTATTGGCATGCGCATAAAGTCAGGAACGATATGATGTGGAAGCTGTTTGTGAAATCACTTCACTGCGATTATGAGAACATAGAAAATGCTGCCGGCCAGACGAAATATTTTAATTCGCTCAACAGCATGATGGGCGGGGATTGGAGCGGCCTCAACCGCCTCGTGCCGGCAGTGCTTGAGCTTTTGATCGGTTTTCTTGGTTTTACGCTGTATACGGGCATTATTGCCACGCTCAATGCGTTTGTGATCCTGGCCTTAATTTTGGTATCTCTGGTCACCTATTTTGCGTTGGCAAACGCAAGGAATTTTGAACATGCACAGAAAGACAATATGGCGGATCTGGACAAAAAGATTAATTATATCCAGCGTAAAGCTGCCGATGCCGCTTCAGGCAAGGATACGCGAATCTTTCGGATGAAGAGCTGGTTTCTTGGGCTTCAGGAGACATTGCTGAGAAGCTATACAAAAATTAATACGGAGGTAAAACAAAAACCTGATGTCAAATTTGGTCAACACGGTCATTATTATCCTCAGAGACGGCTTTGCGTATGTATACCTGATTTATTCCGTAATCAACGCGAAAATCAGCGTGGGCGAATTTACGTTGTATTTCGGAGCGATATCCGGTTTTTCAGGCTGGATCACACAAATCATCAATCAAGTCAACGCTCTTGGCCAGGCCAGTCTGCAAATCAGCGATATGCGGGAGTTTTTTGAGCTGGATGATGTATCACTCCCTGATAATCCTCTGCATGTTCCGGAAGACAGACCTTGTGCTATCGAATTTTGTCATGTTTCATTTTGTTACGGCGAAAGCGAGGGTGATGTAATCTCCGATCTCAATTTGAAAATCAAGGCCGGAGAAAAGCTGGCGATCGTCTGCGTGAACGGTGCAGGCAAAACAACTCTGGTCAAATTGCTTTGCGGCTTATATAGACCCCGCTTAGGTGAAATAAAGATAAACAGTGTAAATATCGGGCAAATGGACCGGGACACATTGTATGACCTGTTCTCCGCCGTCTTTCAAGAGCCATTGATGCTGCCGTTTTCCATCGCGGAAAACGTCTCGCTCAAATTGTCCGAAGAGACGGACAGAGCGAAGGTTCTGGGTGCGCTTAACGCGTCGGGGCTGGGCGGCTATGTCGAAAAACTACCCAAAGGTATCGATTCACCGATGTTAAAAGTCATGGAGGAAGAGGGCGTCGTGCTTTCTGGGGGTCAGCAGCAGATGCTGCTTTTGGCACGCGCATTGTATAAGGACGCCCCGATTTTACTTCTCGATGAGCCTACGGTAGCGCTTGATCCGATCGCGGAAAGCGATATGTATGAAAAATACCACGCGCTGACTTCAGGAAAAACCGCTGTATATATTTCGCACAGGCTTGGAAGCACAAGGTTTTGCGACAAAATCGTTTATTTAAACGAGGGAAACATCGCGGAGGAAGGAAGCCATGAGGAATTGATGCGAAGAAACGGGGAATACGCGCGGGTGTTTGAGATACAAAGTCATTATTATCAAAAATCGGTACCGGAAAGGGAAGTGATGTAAATAACAAAAATTCACAGCGGCATACACGCCATTTTGCTGTCGCTCGGGATAATCAAAAAACTGGTTCCGTCTTTGCTGCCGTTACTTGCGGTCAAAAGTCTGCTCTCGGCGACTTTTCCTTTTGCCACGATCATCATATCATCGGGTATAATCGGCAGGCTGGCGCAGAGCACGAAAGCATCAGAAATCATTTCGTACGCCTTGATCGGTGTTATCATCATTTTCGTTCTGAGTGTCGCCCTGTCTTTTGTCAGGAAAAGTGTTCAAATCCGGTCCGACGACTGTTACCGCAGATACGAGGGGATGACAGGAGAAAAAACACTGTCCATCGATTATCCTCAGCTTGAAAACCCGAAGATTTCCGACTTGCGCCGCCGCATGAGAGAAGACAGAAACTGGGGTGCGGGCATCATGAGCATATACCTTGTTTTTGAAAATGTGCTGGAATCGGCATTTACATTAATCATCTCGATTATTGTAGTATTTCCGCTGTTATCAGCATTTGCAGGGAAAGCCGAAGCGATTTACGCCGTACTGTTTTTTGTGTTTATGTTCGCTTTGATTGTTGTCTATATGCTCATCAGTAGGTCGGCGACAAAGAAGGAACACAGAATAATGGACAACACAACGATTTCAGGAAGGCTGTTTAATTTCTATATTTCGGATGGAATCGACTATAAGGCAGGCAAAGACATCAGGATGTATAAAGCGCAGAAGCTGATCACAAATAAGGGGCAGAAAATCGCCGATCTTTTTGCGAAAAACTTTTTTGCAAAGGTTTCACACAGTTCGGGTTTTGCATTGGGTATCGGCTCGGCCATATCCACGCTGATACAGGGGGGCTCGTATTTGTTTATCGCACTCGGAGCGGCTGCCGGCTCCATATCCATAGGCGCCACGGTTAGATATGCCGGAAGTATCTTTCGGTTTTCCAGCGCACTTTCCGAATTGTGTACTTCCATTAGCTATTTATCCATCAGCGCGGTCCGCACAAAATCCGCCATCGTTTACTTTGCTATACCCGATGTGCTTTATCATGGTTCCTTGACTACAGAAAAACGGGCAGACAACGATTATGCGATTGAATTTCATAATGTTTCGTTCAAATACCCCGGCTCGAGCATTTATGCGCTGAAAAATCTGTCCCTGAATCTGAATGTCGGAGAGCGCATTGCCGTTGTCGGCATGAACGGTTCCGGAAAAACCACGATGATCAAGCTCTTGTACAGGCTATATGATCCGACCGAAGGGCAAATCACTTTAAACGGGATCGATATACGAAAGTATAATTATGATGAGTACATCGGAATCTTCTCTGTCGTGTTTCAAGATTTCAGGCTCTTTTCTTTCCCTCTTGGCCAGAATGTCGCGGCCTCGATGGACGTCAATCAGATAAGAGCCCGGGAATGTCTGCTGAAAGCCGGTTTCGGGAAGCGGCTGGATGACATGCAGAAGGGACTTGACACCTGTTTATACAGGGAGTTTGAGGATGATGGGATTGAAATATCCGGCGGGGAGGCGCAGAAAATCGCTTTGGCCCGCGCGCTGTACAAAAACGCGCCGTTTGTAATCCTCGACGAGCCCACCGCAGCGTTGGATCCGATCGCGGAATATGAGATTTATACGAAAATCAACGACATCGTCGGAGAAAAACCGCTGTATACATTTCTCACCGCCTGTCTTCCTGCCGGTTTTGTCATGATATCGCCGTTTTTCACGAAGGCGAGCTGATCCAGCGCGGCAGTCACGATACGCTGCTTGCTGATGTATTGGGAATGTATTATACACTCTGGAACGCGCAGGCACAGTATTACGCGGATGAGATGGTAAACGCAGGCTTATCGTCAGATATTTAAGATAATGAATGATGCTTTTATTCCGCTTCGCGTTATTAACATACAGCTTATTGCTGAATGCAACATATTACATGGAAAATATCTTTCATATGATTTATCTGTCAAATACCGGCGCCCGGTTGCTTTTTACCTGAAATTTGTGTACCATATGCCATAAAGCCCAGTTACATAGCAGAGTGCGCGAATTATGAATACGCACAACTTTTGCGCCGCCATTTTGTGGCGTTGGAATGGAGATTAATATGATGACTGCAGAATCAGCGTTAAAGCTGCTCATGGAAGGCAATAAAAGGTCTATATTTGGATATATGGAGCGAGGGGAGAATTTTCGGGAAAGGCGCGAAGAGCTTTCGCAAAAGGGGCAAAGCCCGTTTGCGCTGATCATCTGTTGTTCCGATTCCCGCGTTGTACCGGAAATTATCTTCGATCAGGGGATTGGCGATCTGTTTGTGGTAAGGACGGCAGGCAATGTACTCGATCAGGTCGGATTCGGGAGCGTTGAGTACGGCGCTGAGCACCTGCACATCCCGTTAATCATCGTACTCGGGCATGAACAATGCGGTGCGGTCAAGGCCGCAATAGACGGCGAAGAAGCGCATGGCTGTCTGAAGGCCATCATCGAAAAAATAAAGCCGGCCATAGACACAACAAAAAAGCCGAAGGATCCTTATGAAGCCTGTGCCGACAATAATATCCGAAATACCGTCGCGGAACTCAAAAACAACGCGGTCATCAAAAAGCTGATCGATCAAAACAGCCTGACGGTGCTCGGTGCAAAATACCGGATTTTTACCGGCGAAGTCGAATTCTTCACCGAGAGGCCGTAATAATGCCTGCACCATGGATTTGCGATAGGAAAAATAAATAAATACCTCAATATATCGGATGTATCGTTAGCTAAGGCAACACCGCATAATGCATAATCAAAGAGCGACGGGCTCATTCTTTCCACAAAATCACATGCCTATGTTAATATTTCCGTCACACAGGCGCGCTGTATCAGGCGGCCAAGCAGCGCTTGTCAGCCAGATACAGGTTTGCCAGTGCGAACATCATATGAAGTTTTTCGCTCTGTTTTCGTCGCCCCTTGTACCGCGTCTTGCGATAGCCGAACAGCCCTTTGAC
>JAAYJC010000064.1 GCA_012523085.1 Clostridiales bacterium | reverse complement strand
TTTCGGTTTATACATTATATAATGCCTGCTGAACAATTTAAAAACGCAACAACTGCAATACTTTGACAGCGTTTTTGAATTGTTTATTCAGGCAGACAGTCCATGCATCTAAATGCGTTTCGCAAAACGCATTTGTTCCACTGAACAAACGCGTATCAGCGGACATAATATAATAGGTTTGCATTGGTTTTTATTATACGCTGTTATTCGGAATAAACAGCATGATTCGCCACAAGCTGCTGCCGGGAATGATTTTGCTTTAACCCGGTAAAAAGCCGTCAGCGTCCCGGATATGCGGATCCGGGGCGCTGAAGAATAGCGCGCGTTTTCTATTTTTCATTCTCAGACAGTTCCCTCATCAGCTTTTCCAGTGCGATCCGGTTGACTTTCTCTTTTTCCCAAAGCCGTTGGACAGCCTGTGTCTGATCTTCCGATTTTCCCCGTTTCAGCGCTTCGTCGATTGACCTCTTCAGCTTATCCGCCGTAACGTCACACAGCTCCATAAAGTTCGTCTGGCCGATATACCGAAGATACGCACTGACTTTCGGTTCATAAACCACGCCGACCAGCGGCACGCCGTGTCCGGAGGCGAAAACGAGCCCATGCAGACGCATTGACACAACCGCTTTCATGTGTGACAGGACGCCTGTTACCTCGCCGGCCGAATACTCTCCTTTTATAATATGGTAAGGACTCTTCATTTTTGCCGTTATCTGGTGAGCAGGTTCGTAATCTTTTTTATGGTCGATGGGCAAGAATACGGGAGTGATTCCATATGTTGTATACGCATAATCGGCGGCGACGGCAAAATCGGAGATCTTTTCTTCAAATCCGGGCCATTTCCTGACCATAAAGCAGATATAGCTTCTTTCAGGCTTCAGTTTTTCGGAAAACATGATGCTGTCCACGATATCCGGACTCGCGGCTGACAAAGACAGTGCCGGGTCGGCTGCCAATAATATCACCGGTTTTGTAACGCCCATCTTTTCCAGCTCCGCCACAGACCCGTCTTCCCTCAGCGTAATCACATCGACATATTTGTTGATGATTCTGGCTGAAAGCCGGATATTGAAGGCATAATTAATCGGACCGATTCCGCAGCCGTACATGATGACCTTTACGCCCCGCTTCTTTGCGGCCATGATCGTATAAAGGTAAAACCACAAGGACCGGCGGCTGGAATCATCTTGAATCAGGTTGCCTCCGCCGTTGATGTACAGTCCGACTTTTCGTAAAATACGGAAAAACGATAACATTGAGAACGTGTGAACTGTCCTGACCCTGTTTTTCCTTCTTGTTTCTTTCGGATGTTTTGATAGGACATAGATCGGAACTTCCGGATCAATGCCTTTGACTTCCGCTAAAATCGCTTCAAGTATCGACTCGTCGCCCACATTTCCCATTCCGTAAGAGCCGCAGATTACTATACCGTATCGCTTGTTGGACCTTTGGCTGTATCTGCGCATAACGGATTCATAAATCTCCAGCTGTGTCCGGCAGGTTGCCTCGAGTGAGTATTCATTTTTCGTTTTTTCATACAGCTTTTTGCCGAATTTTCGCCGCAAGGCCTTATCGGAAGCGAGTGTAATCAAATGAGCGGACAAAGATTCCGTATCTCCGGGCGAGAATAGCAATCCGCTTACGCCATGGTCGATCAGGTAGGTTACGCCGCCAACCCTGGAACTGATCGTGGCCAGAGAAAAACGCGCTCCCTCTGTCAGGACATACGAAAAGGTTTCGGTCAGCGAGGTCAGCGTGTTGATATCAAGACTTGCGTAAAAGCTGTCCATATCCTGCACCCAGCCCAGAAACGCGACCTTATCCTGTACGCCGAGATCCTGTGCGAGCAGCTTCAGGTTTTGCTCTTCCGGGCCGTTTCCGGCAATCAACAGGCGCAATTTCGAAATGACCCGCTCCGCTTTTGCAAACCCTTTGATTAAGGTGGCTATATCTTTCACCGGATACAATCTGGCTCCGATTCCTACGATTATTGAATCCTCCGGAAAATCAACCCCATACGACCGTAGAAAAACACGCCTGCTGACATCCAATGTTTTTCTGGACATATCGATGCCGTTGTAGATTGTAAATATTGTATCCGGCGCAAAACGGCGCTCTATCAGCAGTTCCGACATGGAACCGGAAACGCCAATCAGGTAATCGATTTTCCTGAGTGCGATTTTATTGATGTTTCCATATACCAGTTTTGCCATCGGCCTGCCAAGATAGTCCAGCCTGTAATCGCTATGCACCGTACTGATAACCGGCAGCTTCGACCATTTCCGGACCAATGCCGCCATAAAATTGCCGCGCGAACCGTGGCTGTGGATAATATCGTATTGGTTTTGCGCCAGAGCAGCTTTTAGCTCGGCAATATCCTTAAAGATATTGCCCGTATCAATCACTTTTGTCGAGATACCCATCTGTCTGGCATCTTCAGCGAAATCTCCTTCGGTAAAGCATATCAAATCTGCCTCAACACTTTTATTGATGGCTTGAAGCAGTGACAGAACATGCGTCTTTGCGCCTCCGACGTCTCCGCCGCTGATCAGCGTCAGTATTTTCATCTTCAAAGCAGGCAAGTATCCCTTCATTCCGAAGTTTGAAAACCACCGTTTCGGTGTTTGAGACTCCGGCACAAAAATATCCCCCGAGCTATTGTGAAAGCGCGGTTTATATAGTACAATGGTGCAATGCATTATACATCAGTATCCTGTTTTGGTCAAGAAAACCAACCGCATCCGGTCCCTCGGTCAGGGCTGACGGCATGTAAAATCCCAATACCGGCGTCTTCGTTAATCTTCGAGGACCGGATGGTTATTTTGATTTATTCTATACATTCCCGGTGTTTCTAAATGCACCCGATACAGGGAGGATATGTTATGAAAGATAAAAAACTGTTTGGTAAGCTTAATATTGTAGACCTTGTCATTATTCTTGTCATCATCGCGGCCGCTGTTTTCTTTGCCGTCAGATATCTCAACATTGGCAGGAGCGATGCCGATAATTCTGTCGAATTCGAATATACCGTTTTGATTGAAGCCATGCCGGTAGCCTTGTATGAAGCGGCGGCAGTATATGTGCCGGCGGAAATGATCTCAACCGAGCACGATATTGACGGTATGGTTGTTTCATCAACGGCTGAACCTTGTGCGGTGGAGCGCATTGAAACCAACGATAATTATAACTCAAATACGGTTTACACGATTATTCCCGGTAAAAATGATCGCTATGTCAGTGTTGTTTTTACATGCAGGGCAAGAATCAGTTCATCCTCTGCTTTGAATAAACTCGGAGAACAGGAGCTTCGAATCGGGCGTCAGCACATTTTGAAAACCCGTATGTTCGAATTGGTTGGAACGCTCACCTCTCTGAGGATAACCTCTGAACAAAGCTGAAAATCAAAGCGTCCGGCTCCGGCTCGGGCTCAGTATGAGCACATCGTTTTTCGGACGTGGCGATAAACCGTCACGTCAATATTTTTAAAGCAGCATCGTTGCTTTGATACGTTTAACTTGATGCGGAGGTAAAAATGCCCTTTCATTTGTGTTGCAGCATTACCGAGACAGAAAACATTGCCCAAGACCAGTTTTCAATTGTGTTTGATAGCGTAAAGCTTGCCGATTTCGTAAAAGCCGGTCAATTTCTGCATATTGCCTGCGGAGACGCCCTGACACTGCGCAGGCCTATTTCGATCTGTGATACGGACAAAAGCCTTGTTAAGGTGGTATTCACGGTCAAGGGCGCCGGAACGCGGTGGCTCTCTTTGCGAAAACCCGGTGATATGCTCGACATTTTAGGACCGCTCGGAAACGGCTTTGATATGAAGGGCGAAAATCTGCTGCTCATAGGCGGCGGAGCCGGTGTCCCGCCTTTACTGCTTGCAGCCAGACAGGCAGCGGCCTTACCGCAATTCGAGTCGGTAACGGCCTTGCTCGGTTTTTCCGATATCGGAAAAGCGATCCTACTCGGGGATTTTGCCGCCGCATGTACCTCTGTGGAGATCGCAACCGACGACGGAAGCCTCGGAAGGCATGGTTTTGTAACGGATCTGCTTAAATATCGGTTGAATACAAAGCGCTTTGATCAGATTTTGGCATGCGGGCCTTATAACATGCTCAGGATCGTCTCAGAAATAGCCGATGAATATGATATACCCTGCCAGGTGTCCATGGAAGAGCGTATGGGCTGCGGTATCGGCGCCTGTCTTACCTGCTCATGCAAAACCAAATCCGCCGGTAAAGAGAAATATTCAAGGGTTTGCGCAGATGGACCTGTATTTTCCAGCCGGGAGGTTGTCTGGAATGAAGCCTGATTTAACAGTAAATTTTGCCGGTGTTTGTTTTAAGAACCCTGTTACCGTGGCTTCCGGAACCTTCGGTTTCGGAAAGGAGTATTCTTCCTTTTATGATTTAAGCGAGCTTGGCGGAATCTGCGTAAAGGGCCTTACGGAAAAAGGCCGGGACGGCAACCCCCCGCCGCGCATCGCCGAAACACCGATGGGGATTTTAAACAGCGTCGGTTTTCAAAATCCGGGCGTGGATCTGTTTATGGAAACGGAACTCCCTTTTCTAAAACGGTTCGACACGAGAATCATCGCGAATATTTCCGGGAACACTGTCGAAGAATATAGACGGATGGCCGAAAAGCTGTCCGACGCCGTTGATATTCTGGAGGTTAATATTTCCTGCCCGAATATAAAGTCCGGCGGCATAGCCTTTGGAACATCACCCGAATCCGCTGCGGCTGTGACGCATGCGGTTAAACAGGTATCCAAGATCCCGGTCATGGTTAAGCTTACACCGAATGTGACCGATATTGCTTCAATCGCAAAAGCCTGTGAGGATGCGGGTGCGGATGCCCTGTCGCTGATTAATACCATTCTGGGCATGAAAATCAATATTGAAACCGGAAGACCTGTGCTTAGAAACAATACAGGCGGTTTGTCCGGCCCGGCTGTATTTCCAATAGCGGTCAGAATGGTGTGGCAGGTCTGCTCAGCGGTAAAAATCCCTGTTATGGGCATGGGCGGTATCACTACCGGCGAAGATGCGATTGAAATGTTCTTTGCCGGCGCGTCTCTTATTTCCGTTGGTACCGCAAACTTCGGTGATCCCAAGGCGCCTTTGAAGATCAAAAAGGGCATCGACGACTACCTGATCAGAAAAAACAAACCCTCTCTTGATTGCATCAGGGGCAGACTGGAAACTTATTGAGGTGGGCTATGACTGAAATCTACATAATACGTCATGCCGAAGCGGAAGGAAATCTATACCGCCGGATTCACGGGCATTATGACAGTCTGATAACCGATAAGGGCGCCAGACAGATAACGGCTCTGCAGGAGCGCTTTGATCCGATACCTGTCGAGGCGGTTTATTCCAGCGATCTCAACCGCGCCATCCGGACGGCAGCAGCCATATATAAGCCGAAAAACCTTCCTCTCATTATATCCAAACTGCTGCGCGAAATTGCAATGGGCTCCTGGGAGGATCTTTGCTGGGGCGAGGTTGAGGAGAAATATCCGGAACAGCTTTATTATTACAACACTTCACCGGATAAATGGGAAATTGACGGCGGAGAGCGGTTTTCCGATCTAAAAAACAGGATCGTTTCGGCAATTTTCGAGATAGCGAAAATCAATGACGGAAAGACGGTCGCGGTGGTTACGCACGGCGGAGCAATAAGGGCTCTTTTAAGCTATATTCTCAATGTCCCGCCCGGAGAAATCAGCAGAGTACAATACTGCGACAATACCGCCGTTACATTGTTAACAATCGAAAACGGCATTATGTCTCTTAAGTATATGAATGACGACAGCCACCTTTCCGATGCGCTCAGCAGCTTTCGTAAAGAGACCTGGTGGAAGGAAGAGGATGCAAGAGACAGCAGAAACATGCGGTTTGTTCCGATGAATCTGAAATCAGACGGAAAAACCTACCTCGCCTGCTACAAGGATGCTTGGCAGGAAGCGCACGGCACACACGCAGGTTTTACAAACATCTACCTTGTATGGGCAAAAAGCCGCTCCGCGTCCGATCCGCACAGTGTCGCTCGCGCATATTTACAAAATAAACCCTGCGGTATCATTGAGCTGGCAAAAGAATCGGTTACAGATGATCAATCGGGACATATTGCATTTTTGTATCTGGATCCGCCTTACAGAGGCAAGGGACTTGCCGTTCAGCTCATTGGGTATGCCGTCTGGTATTACAGGCGGCTGGGGCGCACAAAATTAAGGCTGAAGGTATCTGCGGATAATCTAAAGGCGCGGTCTTTGTATAAAAAGTACGGTTTTTTTGAAGTCGGCACGGAAACCGGCGCACTGGGGACAATCATCATCATGGAAAAGGATATCGCAAAACAATGAATTGCGCTTTTTTGCCTGTCAGTCGCGAAGATATGCTTGATCGGGGCTGGTATTATTATGACTTTCTTCTTGTTACCGGGGACGCCTATGTTGATCATCCGTCCTTTGGCACGCCTTTGATCGGCAGGATGCTCGAGTCGCTTGGCTACCGGACGGCTGTTTTGGCGCAGCCGGACTGGAGGAGCCCTGATGCGTTCATAAAAATGGGCAGACCGAGATACGCTGCATTCATCTCTGCAGGTAATCTCGATTCCATGGTCGCGCACTATACCGCCGCTAAACGCAGGCGCAGTGAAGATTTCTACAGCCCCGGAAAAAAATCCGGACTTCGGCCTGACCGGGCCACGATCGTGTATGCAAACCGAGTTAAAGAGGCGTTTAACGGGCTTCCTGTCATCGTTGGCGGGCTCGAAGCGTCTCTCAGACGCTTCGCACATTACGATTATTGGGAAGACAAAGTCAAACACAGCCTTATTATGGATGCGGGTGCAGACATTTTGGTTTACGGAATGGGCGAAAAGGCAACCGCTGAAATTGCAGGGATGCTCAGCCGGGGAATACCGGTTTCCGATATAAAAGATGTCCGGGGTACCGCGAGGCTTTCTCATGACGCCGACTGCGGATACCTGTTCGTCGAGTGCCCTTCCTTTGAATCGGTCAGAGACAGCAAGCGGGAATACGCAAAATCCTGTATTATTCAATATGAGGAACATGATGCCGCCGTCGGCAAAGCCGTTATCCAGAAACACGGAGACCGGTTTTTGATTGTGAACCCGCCTCAAGCGCCGCTGGGCCGTTCAGAGCTTGATAAAATCGCGCTGTTGCCGTTTACCCGTGACAATCATCCGATGTATGAAAAAGAAGGCGGCGTACCGGCCATTGAGGAAGTCCGTTTCTCGGTCATCCATAATCGGGGATGTTTCGGCGCATGCAATTTTTGCTCTCTCGCCTTCCATCAGGGCAGAGCGGTAACATCGCGCAGCCACGAGTCGGTAATCCGCGAGGTTGAAGCGTTTACCCGGCACCCCTTATTTAAAGGCTATGTGCACGATGTCGGCGGTCCGACCGCAAACTTCAGAAATCCATCATGCGCAAAGCAGCTGAAGAGCGGGCTTTGCAAAGACAAAAGATGCCTTACCCCCAGGCCTTGCGCAAACCTGAATAGCGACCACAGCGATTATCTTGCACTCTTGCGCAAGCTTCGTGCAATTCCCGGCATAAAGAAGGTGTTTGTTCGCTCCGGTATACGCTTTGATTTTTTGATGCAGGACAAAACCGGCGAATTTTTTGCCGAGCTCGTGAAGCATCACATCAGCGGACAGCTGAAGGTGGCGCCGGAACACTGCATTAACGAGGTTCTTGACTGCATGGGCAAGCCTTCGATTGCCGTTTATGAACGCTTTTTGGATAAATACAGAAGACTCAACGAGAAGTACCGAATAAAACAATATGTCGTGCCTTATTTGATGTCTTCCCACCCGGGTTGTACCTTGTCCGACGCGGTCAAGCTGGCAGAATATCTTCATAAAAACAATATAAAAGCAGAACAGGTGCAGGATTTCTATCCTACGCCGGGCACACTGTCAACCTGCATGTATTATACCGGTCTTGATCCCAGAGACATGTCGGAAATCTATGTACCGCGAGGCTACCGTGAAAAAAGACTGCAGCGAGCGCTCTTACAGTGGAACCGCCCGGAAAAACGGGCTTTGGTGCTTGAAGCACTCAGGAAAACCGGACGAGAAGACCTGATTGGTCGTTTTCTGAGACCATCCGGCCGCCGAACCGGACGGAAAAACCGATAATATTTATATTGTCACAAAATCATACATACCAAGGAGCTAAACAGTGAACAGACGAAAAATGCATAAGATAAGACTGATTACGCTGTTTCTTTTGATAAGCTTATTCTGCGCAAATATTCCGTTTTCTTCCCGCGCCGCTTTTGTGCAGGTCTCTGAAGCGGTCAGCACGCTTTCCCGGCTTAACCTGATTAAAGGCGATGGCAGCGGCCTTCAGCTTGACCGTGCGATAACAAAACAGGAATCACTCATCATGCTGGTAAGGCTGGCAGGCCTGGAAGAGGCCGCTCTGAACGACGACGGCAATTATTGCCCGTTTTCGGATGTCTCAGCCTGGGCAAGGGGATACGCTTCACAGGCTTATTTGAATGGTTTGGTGTTTGGTGACGGAAATGAGACAATGGGCGCCATTGGTGAAACAGACGCCCGCACTTTTCTCACCTTCGCTTTGCGTATGCTTGGATATAGTGACAGCCTAGGGGACTTTACATACTTTAATGCCGTCGCTTTTGCCGAGGAAACCGGGCTGATCGGCTCAGAATATGCCGATCCCGATTATGTGTTCCTGCGGGAAGACGCTTTTTCGATTTGCTATAACGCGCTGATCACACCCAGAAAAGGCACGCCGGAAAAACAGATCGAGTATCTGATCCGAACCGGCGTGATTGAGCGTGATGCTTTACTGGGAACAAACCTGTCCGGATATGCCAATTACGGAAAAAGGGTTTATACGGCCTCCGAAATATATGAGCGAACCTCAGCGGCCGCCTTTTTGCTGGAAACCTACGATGAGGAGCAGTGGCAGGAGGGGATACCGGGCGGCTCCGCCAGCGGTTTTTTCATTTCCCCTGACGGGCTTGCCGTTACATGCTATCATGCTATTGAGCTGAAACCATATGCCAGGATCAAAACCAAAGATGGAAGGATCTATCTGAGCATTGAGGTTCTCTACTACGACGGTTACAGGGATATTGCTATATTGCGTGTTGGCAAAACCTCCGTTGATGAAAAATCAGTCCGTGCTTTTCCCTACATAGCGATCGGTGATTCCGATGCCGTTGCGACAGGAAACCCTGTCTATACGCTTTCAAGTCCTGCCGGTTTTCAAGACTGCCTGTCAGAAGGAAAAATCAGCTCGACAAAAAGAATAGCGGACGACCCCGGTTATCCAATGATCCAGTTCACGGCGCCGATTTCGCACGGAAGCAGCGGAGGGGTGCTGCTCAATGAACACTGCGAAGCCATAGGCGTTTTGATGGGCGCCTTTACCGCCGGCAACGATCTGAACCTAGCCGTGCCGATTAACAGCATCAAGGGACTGGATCCTGCTTTTGAAAGCAAAACGCTGCAGGAGGTCTGCGAATACGACCGGGAGCAGAATCTCAAGGCAACGCTTACCGTTTCGGAAAGCAGCATTACCATAGACGCCGGTAAAAAAGCTACTGTCATCGTAACGCGCGATTCCCCCGGTTCGGCGGCGCTTATTTTTGAAATCGATGATACCAAGGTTGCCGGATGCGCGTGGGGCAATTTTATGACCAAACAGACCATACCGCTCCAAATAACCGGTCTTAAAACAGGCACGACCGTAGTGACCATTTCTTACTATAACGGTACCGGAAATCCTGACGCAAAAGCGGAAATAACCGTAACGGTGAATTAGTTTATGCTATTCACCGGAAACAAGCTTCTCCATCCAGCCGCAAGGGTAAATGTCCGGCCAATTTTCTATATCTGATTATCATCGGAAAACGGTTCAACGGAATTAATGTCTTTGTCTATTTTTACCAAAACAGAAAATAAAACCTGATCCCCCATATTCCGGTATTTAAGGCCGCATTCCGGCTTTCATTCCCCACATCTATTTTACAAACAGAAGGACACGGCTCGCCATTTCTTTCTGTTTTTTTGGCAGAGTTGCCTCCTTTTTTTCGACATAGGGTGACATAATATGTCTATATTATGTAAATTGCCCTGATATTTTTAACTTTTTTTGTGTATTTTGCGCGAAGTGTGTCATTTCCGGACAATCGCTTTGGTAATATTTGCAGATTGATTTCATTTCCTTGATAGTATATTATTGACTTCGCCGATGCGGACATTCGTTCGCCTCACAAATTGAAAGGAGTCAATATGAAAAAAGCAATGGTTTTTCTTCTGTGCCTTTGCATGTCGGTGGTTATCTTTACCGCAGATGCCGGGGCCTATACGGAGGATAACGGTGTTGCCCTATTCATCGACGGTGAAGCTTTTGCGCCCCCGGCGCCCATGATATTAATAAACGGCACCACTTATGTCCCCTTGCGATCATTTTGTATGAAAATGGACGAAAATGCGGTCGTCACCTGGGACGGCATAACGAAGACAGCAAGCGTAATCAGTGCGGACCTTGCTATCGAAGTAACCCTGGGCGAGGAATACATGACTGCGAACGGTCGATACCTGTACATTCCGGACGGATCCTTTATGCATGAAAACTATATCATGGTCCCTGTTCGGAATCTGGCAAAAGCATATGGCGCAGCCGTTACCTGGGACGGCGCTACCAACACTGCGACGGTGACAAGCGGAGGCAGCGCTATTTTAAGCGGAGATATCTATTATGATCAAGATGACCTCTATTGGCTTTCACGTATTATATTTGCCGAAAGCGGCGCCGAAGTGCTTGATGGACAAATCGGCGTCGGAAATGTGGTGATGAACCGAATTTCCTGCGATTATTATCCCGATACGATCTATGATGTGATCTTTGACACGCAGTTCGGTGTTCAGTTTTCACCTATCGCCAACGGCGCTATCTACAAAAAACCCTCCGATCAGTCTGTGATTGCAGCAAAGCTTGTGCTGGACGGCGCAAGGACGGTTGGAAGCAGTCTGTTCTTTTTGAACGAATCGATTGCAACAAGCAGGTGGATCTGCAACAACAAGGATTTAATTGTCACCATCGGCGGCCACAGTTTTTACGCGTGATAATCCGCATATAAGGGGTTTTGTTGAGAGACCGCTGTTAATATGTTAGGACAAACCCGCTGTTAAAGCACCTCTGCCCGTTATTTAAGGACAGGGTGCTTTTTCAGCATTTATCGTATTTCCGATATTTCTTATCATGCTGTTTAATGCCCACTAAACAAACGTGTTTGTTCAGTGGGCATTATTTATCTGTTAAATGGCAAAACGGCATTGCGGCCGCGATCTATTAAATATAACTTATAGGATTCTTTATTTTTAATGGCCAATAGCATAAAAACATTTGACACGGTACATTCCATTTGTTATTATGGCAATGTAATGCGTTAGTTGGTTAAAGTGTTAAAGAAACGGTTGTGTGTGAAATGGTTATTAAAATTATCCTGCTTGTCCTGTTTTTTGCGATCACTGTCGCCATCGGCTTTTATTGCCGAAAAAAGTCTGCCAATGTTAACCAGTTTGTACTGGGCGGCCGCAGTATCGGGCCGTGGATGTCCGCGTTTGCATACGGCACTTCGTATTTTTCAGCCGTTATTTTCGTGGGTTATGCCGGCCAGTTCGGTTGGAAGTTTGGCCTTTCCACCACATGGGTTGGAATCGGGAACGCGTTAATCGGCAGCCTTGCCGCATGGCTTCTGCTGGGCCGCAGGACGAGAATCATGACGCAGCATCTTGGGAGCATCACGATGCCCGACTTTTTTGAGAAACGCTACGACAGCAAAAACCTGAAGCTTGCCGCGTCAGCCATTATATTTATCTTCATGATTCCGTATACCGCTTCGCTTTATAACGGTTTATCCCGAATATTCGGTATGGCGTTCAACATCGATTATTCCGTCTGCATTATCGTTATGGCCGTGCTGACTGCCGTCTATGTCATCGCGGGCGGTTACTTCGCGACCGCGTTCAACGATTTTGTTCAAGGCATTATCATGTTGGGCGGCATCGTTTTGATCATCATTTTTGTTTTAAACGGACACGGCGGTTTTTCACAGGCAGTCAGTGATCTTTCGAAGGTTCCGGATGCTTCCGGCAATACCGGTTCCTTCACTTCGCTGTTCGGCCCCGATCTTAAAGCGCTGATTGGTGTCGTGCTGTTGACCTCGCTGGGAACGTGGGGCTTACCTCAGATGGTACATAAGTTCTATGCGATCAAAAGTGATAGTGCCATCAAACAAGGAACGGTTATATCCACGGTCTTTGCTTTAATTATCGCCGGAGGCTGTTATTTTCTCGGTGGTTTCGGCAGGATCTTTGACTCTTCTTCTTTTGTCTCCGAATCGGGCGTCTTATACGATGCGATTATTCCTTCGGTTCTGTCCAAGATGCCCGATATCTTAATCGGGATTGCTGTGGTGCTGGTGCTGTCGGCATCGATGTCTACACTATCTTCGCTCGTTTTGACATCCAGTTCTACGCTTACGCTTGATTTCATCAAGGGTACGGTCATCAAAGACATGAATGAAAAAAAGCAGATGAAGACCATCCGCTTTTTGCTGGCGTTCTTCATTGTGGTCTCCGTTGTTCTGGCGCTCATTCAATACAAGTCGAAGGTTAACTTCATTGCCCAGCTTATGGGTATATCCTGGGGCGCTCTGGCCGGCTCCTTCCTTGGACCTTTTATTTTCGGACTGTACTGGAAACGTACGACAAAAGAGTCTGTCTGGATCAGTTTTCTGGCGGCTGTCGCCGTAACGGTAACAAATACATTCATCGTAAAGCTGTTTGAAACACCGATCATTGCAGGTGTCGCGGCTATGCTTCTCAGCCTCGTTTTGGTTCCCGTCGTATCACTGATAACGAAAAAACCGGATAGTCGGCTGGTTGATTCGATATTTTGCTGTTATACGAAAAAAACGATAACAAAAGCGGCCGATTGACCAATCACAATCCAGATTGTATTCTGGGGCTGATCAATGTATATCCCATTTCGCATCAGCCCGATAAGCCGCTCACGTAACCAAAGCCGCTCACGAGTGAGCGGCTTTGGTCGTTTTCGGGACCGGCGGCAGGTTATTTTCCCATTTCCGTGTTTCGTTCATAAGCGGCCAGAAACGCTTTTATCACGGCTCCGCGAAAACCCGATTTCTCCAAAGATGCGACACCTCTTA
>JAAYJC010000063.1 GCA_012523085.1 Clostridiales bacterium | reverse complement strand
TTTCCGCTATGCTGGCTACCCAAGGTTCAGACGCTTTGAACAACAAAACTGCGTAATCTGGAATTATCGGAAGATATTTGGAGTAATTCTTCGCCTGACCAATTTCTACGGAGCTAGGGACACTTTCGATTTGCCTTTTGTTCTGCTATGGTTATTATATCATTTTTTGCTGAATTTTTGAAGGCTTTTGACACAGTCTGACGGTTCTTGCGGTTGACAAGACAGTCTGACGGTTCATCTGTCTCCCTGTCTTTCGCCGGAACCGCTATACTATATTTCATTGGCGCACAGTTTTTTAGCAATCTTTGCTTTGGGGGTCTTGAGATGAGCGAAGTCACAGATAAAATAAGAGATATTGTTCTGGATAAATGCGAGCAACATAAACAGAATGCAAAATACGGTTACTACGATTATTGGAATGACCATATTAAACGCGTTGTTTGGCATGCTGTTGATTTGGCAAATCAATATGGCGCGGATGCGGAAATCGTTGAGTTGGGCGCGTTGCTGCATGATATTTCCATGCCGGCCGAATATGGTGAGAGAAGCGAACATCATATCTACAGCACCGAGATGGCCGAAACACTGTTAGCAGCTTTGAACTATCCCGGGGATAAAGCCGAACGGGTAAAAAAATGTGTATTTAACCATCCCGGAAGAAATCAGCATTTGAGAGAAACCATAGAGGAAACCTGCGTATCCGATGCCGACGCGCTTGCCCATTTTGACCGTATCCCATCGTTGTTCAGCCTTGTATACGGTGTGCTCGGTATGGGCCTAAAAGAGGGGCGAGAGAATGTGAAAAACAGACTACAGGGTGATTACCGGGGCTTAAGCGATAGAACAAAGAAAAAGGTCAGAGAGAAATTCGAAATGATATTGGAAGCCTTATTTGTTGATTAATATCAAGAAATATAACACTGTTCTCCATCAAAAAACGGAGAACAGTGTTATATTTCAATTTCATTCATCGTTTGCGTATAGATCGAAACATGTCCTTCGTTTTTGAGCGTCATTGCCGCTTTCTTCGCGGTCTCTGCTTCGTAAAACAGCGCGTATACTGCAGAGCCCGTCCCGCTCATCGCGGCGCCCAGCGCTCCGAGATCCAAAAGCCTGCTTTTTAGCTCACTGACCATCAAGCTGCGGTTGTTTGCCAGAGCGTATTCAAAGACGTTGAACATGCGGCGAGCTATTTCCTTCAGATCGCCCGCCGAAATCGCCGCAAGGATGCCCTCGGTATCCGGTCTTGCACGAAACTTCAATTTGTCAATTGCAGCAAAAAGTTCAGGTGTTGAGCTTGAAAACTCAGGCTTGCAGATGACGACCGGACAGTTCGGCATCGGATCGATTCTGGTCAGGACCTCTCCGCGTCCTTCTGCAAGTACGGTACCTCCCGCGATGCAAAACGGCACATCTGATCCAAGCTTTGCGCCCATTGCTTCAAGCTCGGTTCTCGTCAGACCGACCCGATACTCGCGGTTTAAAGCGCGCAGCACAGCCGCACCGTCGGTGCTTCCGCCGCCCAGCCCTCCGCATACCGGTATGCGCTTTACAATTTTTATAAAAGCATTATCCGGTCCCTCGCCCGTCTCCTGTTTGAACAATCGGCAGGCGCGAACTGCGATGTTTTTCTCGCCGGTCGGTAAATACTTAATGTTGCTCTTAGCAAAATATCCGCCGCTGTCCTTCGGTATAATCGTTATCTGATCTCCGAGCGTAACGCTCTGCATAATGCTCTTTACCGAATGATATCCGTCGTCCATCTTTCCGGTTATGTCAAGGCATATGTTTAGTTTGGCAAAGGCCGTTTCTCTGATCTCCGTTATCATTGCGTCTTAACACCATAATCCTGTTAACTTCGTTTTATCTTATTGGAATACATACTCTTGATCTGCATTATTTCCACTATTTTTCATTTATAATAGAGAATAGCAGTAATATGCTAACACAAAATAGTGAATAAAGCAAATTCAGGCATTCAGGTATTTCCTTCCATTTTGTATTGCGCCCGGTTTTCCTTTTGCGGCTGAAAACGAAGCGGAGATGCCCGGACATCCCCGCACAATCGCTTTATTCGGTTTTTTCCAGCTTTCTCATTTCCAAATAGTATCGTTTATCCCGCGCGCTTCCCATCGAAAACGTTTTGCGCGGCATCGCGCCGCCTCTGATAATGGAAGCAAAAAACATACTTTTGTCGACTGCCGGTAAAACGAATCCAATCGTGTTCTTCTTTCGGGAAAGACGTATGACGACATCGTCTCCGTGAACGAAGTCCAGCTTGCCCGGATGCCGTTCCAAATACCAATCAAGAAAATTCCCCAGCGCGCCAATGGCCAGAGGGGCGGTATCTGCCGGAATGGTCAGGACATCGGCAGTTCCGCAGCAGGAAAAGCTGATGTTATGCCCCTCGTCCATTCCGATTTTGGAGCCGGGGTAAAATTTCAGCAGCGCCCCCAGCAGGTGTTCGGGATCACAATCGAACACCACGCGGTTAATCGGCTCAAATTCCAGCGCTTGGTCCCTTATATTGACGATCTCCACCAGCGCAAACCGCGCGGGATGATTTTGCCTCTCCCGATCGGTCAGATTCGGTTTCATTTTCTCCCAGCAGGCTTTCGCTGTCGCCAGTGAATGGTTGCCGTCGCCGGTAGCAAATAACAAAATAGGCTCGTTGTCAAAGCCATACCGCGACCTGAAGTGGTCAAAATCAAGAAACGTATCGATGGCCTTTTCTATACTTTCGCGGCCTTTTTTGTTCACCTTGTAGCCGCAGATATGGCCCCCGTTCTCCATCAGAGAAAAATCATACAGCTTGTCCGCTTCCTGTTTCATTTCGGTAAGCGGTTCAATCAGCATGCATTCGGGATCGTCGACCAGAACTAGCACATGGGTAAGCTCCGCTCTCGCGCCTTCTCTGAGCCTGATTCTCGGCGGCATCTTTTCTTTCACAATCCCCTCTGTCGAGCGGATCAAAGCGCCGTTTTTGTCCGAGTGATCATAGCATTCAAGGTCGATTTGCCCGACAATACCGCGCCGCACCTTCCCGGAATATAAAGTGCGTTCAACATAGATATATGTATCCGGGATTGTATGAAAAACGCCGGTATCCAGATAGGTATCCATCGCATGCCCGGTCTTGTCTATCAGCTCGGGCAGGCTGCCGGAATGATATAAATGCTCGGGCAGCATCAGCCGAAGTGTGCTGGGCTCTTCCCCGATAAATGCATCTACCCGCTCCCAATACTCAGGTTCTGATGTATGTTGGTCGCAGGCAATGACACTCCATTTTGTCATATTGGCCGATTTCGGCAATAGTATATCGGCCGGGCCGAATGGTCTGGTCTTTTCTTTATCCATCATCTGTCAATCCTTTTGAAACAGCATATCCATCAGCGCGACACCATTGGGTAAATATTGCCCTAAAAGTCCGCTTTCTTCGGAATATCCCATTCCCGAACCTTTCTGTAATCTGCTGTCGTATAAAATAAACGGTACCGGGGCACCGTCGTGTGCGCCTGTCGTGCTGAGCGTTTTATGATCGCTCAAAATCAGCATGCGAAAATCCTCGCCTGAGTCGTTTTGCGCCTTGACCATCGGCAGAATAACGCGCGAATCGATGTTTTCGATCGCCTTGATTTTACCTTCCACATCAAGGTTATGCGTACATTCGTCAGGAGCCTCAACATGGACCGCAACAAAATCAAAGCCGTCCCTGAGCGCTTTAACCGCTGCCTCGGCCTTTCCTTCATAATTGGTATCCAGCTCGCCGGTCGCGCCTTCTACGTTGATTTTTTGAAGACCCATCAAAGCTCCGATCCCATGGCAGAGAGGAACCGCGCTGATAACGGCGCCTTTCTTGCCGTATCTTCCCTCAAAAGACGGTAGAGAAGCCGCGGTACCCTGCGCCCAGAACCAGCAGCAGTTGCAGGGAAGCTTACCCGCTTTTCTGCGCATTTCGTTGATCGGGTTTCTGCTCAAAATCTTGTTGGAAAGCGCCATCAGAGATGCCAGAACCTCCGCGTTTTTGTTGCCGCGCGGCAAATGCTTCGATACCTTCTCGCCGAGATGATCATGAGGCGGACTCATCTCCAGATTTTCACCGTCGCCTCCGGTCTGAACCGCAATATGCCGGTAGGAATACGTCGGATAGATTTTAACGCCGGCCTTTTCGGCCGCTGCTTTGAATTCGGGATCGCTGAACAGTTCAAGCACCAGCTCCCTTGATTGTGCCCCGTCGATAGAACCCGAGCTGTGCGAAATGATCTTTTTTTCTCCGAACGGCAGATCGGCATTTTCAACTGACGCCATATTGCACCGAAACGCCAGATCACCATCCTTCAGCATTATGCCCTGCGCCGCGGCCTCAAGCGGTGCGCGTCCGAAATAATACCGCTTCGGGTCACATCCGAAAATGGACAAAATTGCCGTATCGCTGCCCGGCGGCTGACCGTCGGGGCAGTTTTTTACGCTTCCAAGTGTCCCGCGTTCGGCAAGAGCGTCCATTACCGGTATTTTCGCTTTTTGCAGCGGCGTCATGCCGCCCAGCGCATCTAAGGCATTGTCCGCCATCCCGTCGCCTATGATCAGAATATATTTCATATCCGTATCCTTTCGCCGAAGGTTTCTTTATTTAGTGCCTGCTGAAATGGCAGAACAGGCTTGTTTTGCCGTCAAAAAGAGCAGTTTTTGCTCTTTTTGCAAATGCGTTTCGTAAACGCATTTGTTCAGTGGACTTTATTGTGATCCGGGGCTTTTTACCTGTACTTTTCAACAAACCGCTGAAGCCGGATTAAGGAAGAGGACAGATCATCCATGGACGCGGCATAGCACATACGCACAAAGCCTTCTCCGCCCGGTCCGAATGCGGTCCCGGATATCGATGCCACCTTTTCTTCGATCAAAAACCGTTCGCAAAATTCATCTGAGCTCAGGCCGGTGCTGGTTATATTGGGAAACAGATAGAATGCGCCCTTCGGTTCAAAACACGAAAGACCCGCGGTTCTTACCCCATCGAGAAGATACCGGCGGCGTCTGTCGTATTCCTCCCGCATGTGCCCGATATCCCTGTCGCCCTCCTTCATCGCTTCTATCGCGGCATACTGGCTTGTGGTCGGGGCAGACATGATCGCAAACTGGTGTAGCTTCGTCAGCTGCCCAATGAGCGGCGCAGGCCCCATGATATAGCCCAGCCGCCAGCCCGTCATTGCATAGGCTTTTGAAAAGCCGTTAACAACCAGCGTCCGGGGATATAATTCCTTCAGATTCGCAGGAGAATAATGCTTTTGTCCATAAGTCAGCTCGGCATAGATTTCATCGGATAGAACCGTAATTTTCGTATCGATGAGAAGCTTTGCCAGCTTCTCGTGGTCTTCTTTTTCCATGATCCCGCCGGTCGGATTACATGGATACGGCATAATCAGAAGCTTTGTTTTCGGTGTTATGGCTTTTTTGAGTTGCTCGGGCGTGAGCTTGAATCCGTCCTCCGCTTGGGTCTCAATCAAAACCGGGATGCCGCCGGCCAACAGCGTGAGCGGCTCATAGCAGACAAAGGAAGGCATCGGGATGATGACCTCGTCTCCCGGTTCAACCAGCGCACGGATAGCAAGGTCAATCCCCTCGCTTCCGCCTACGGTGACAAGAATCTGGTCATCGGGATTGTAGCTCAGGTTAAACCTTCGGTACATATAGGCGGATATTTCCTTGCGCAGCGACTTCATGCCGGCATTTGACGTATATTTCGTGAAGCCCTTTTCCAGAGAATAGATGCCCTCGTCCCGGATATGCCAGGGTGTGATAAAATCCGGCTCTCCGACACCCAAAGAAATGACATCCGTCATCTCTTCCAGAATATCAAAAAACTTCCTGATCCCGGAGGGTTTTATACTCCTGAGCTTGCCGGACAAGATCTCTTCGTAATTGATCATACGAAAAACATCCTCTCTTCCTGATCAGGCATCTCCGGAAATACGCAGTGCCTTTCCTTATATTTTTTCAAGATGAAATGCGTCGCGGTGCTGATGACCCCATCAATGATCGAAAGACGCGCCGAAACAAACGCGGCGACCTCCCTGAGCGTTTTGCCCGAAATGATGACCGTGAGATCATATCCGCCCGACATCAGGTAAACGCTTTCAACCTCGTCAAACTGATAGATGCGCTCGGCAATCCTGTCAAAGCCGTTGCCGCGCTGCGGCGTGACCTTCACCTCAATGAGCGCGGTAACCAGCTCGTCTTCCATCCTGTCCCAGTCCACCATCGTCTGGTAGCCCAGAATGATCCTGTTTTGTTCCAGCTCCGATATGATCTCCTCGACGGCCTGAGGCGCCATACCCAGCATGGATGCGATCTGCTGGGCCGTCAATCTGGCGTTGTCTTCCAATAGCTTCAGGATTCCGGTTTTCAGATCGGCGTTTGTATGATTCTCGTTCACAGGATCAGTCCTTTCTGATTTCAATCTGAAAATAATAATGCTTTATTATACTACAATGTCGCCGACAATCAAATAAAATATTTCTCGTTGAACATATTTTGCGAATCCGGCGGTTTTATTCATGCATATAAAAACGCGCGGATCTATCCGCGCATATAAAGACGCGCGTATTAATCCGCTTTTGCGGGCATGAATAGATTGTGTTTTTGCGGGAATAGTAGAATTGAATCGTTTAAACGACATTGGAGGAAAATCAAATGATAATGGACAGAATCGCACTGTTTCTCGTAATAATAGGCGCTTTAAACTGGGGCAGTGTGGGTATATTTAACTATGATGTCATCGCTAATCTCCTAACGGCATCGGTCAGCAGAGTGATTTTCACGATCGTCGGACTTGCGGGAATATGGTGCATTACACTTTTGTTCCGGGAAAGGGAAGTTACCGCGAGAGACAGAGACGTCTGACCTGCCCGAAACGGCGGCATCCGCATCTTTAAAGCTTAATCTGTCTGCAAAGGGCATGTCTCAGATCGGAGCAATCTTGTCGAGGCACGCCTTTTCTATCTTGGCCGCTTTACTTCGTATCCGCTTTCAATTCTCCGATCAGTTCAAGGTGCTTATGGTCGTTTAATACCATGAGCATAAAGCCCTCGCAATTACCAACCTGCCAATCGTAAAAGCTGCGTTTTGGACAGGCCCGTTCGGACAGCAGCGCCATAATTGTGCCTCCGTGGACGACCGCGGAGGCTCTTTTGATGTTTTTTTGTTCCATGTCCAAAACCATATCGTCAAATGCCTGCAAAACGCGCCTTTTCACCGTCTCCGTGCTCTCCCCGCCTGGGAATGCTAGGCTTCCTCCGCTGTCTATCCAGTTTTGATATTCTCTATCGTTTTTGAGGTCTTCATAACTCTTGTTTTCAAAACGACCGAAATCCGTTTCCCTGAAACCCAGCAAGACAAGCGGTGTATGACCCGGAAAGAGTATTTCCGCTGTCCTTTGGCAACGTAGAAGCGGACTTGCGTATACAGCTTGTACTTTGGGAAGCAGATCGGCCGTTCGGCGCGCCGCCGCCTCCCCCTCCGGACTGAGCTTTTCATCTGTTACCCCGATGTAGCGCCGCATCAGGTTGCCTTTCGTTGCGGCGTGACGCAGCAAAATCAGCTCCATTCGCCTTCTCCCTTCAAGACCAGCGGCAGTCCGCACAGAACCCGCTCTACCCTTTGTGCGTTTAACGCAAGCATACAGCATACGCGGCCGACGCAGTCGCGCCATAAGCGTTCAAACGGGTCAATCGGGACGACGCCGCAGCCCAGCTCATTACAGACAACGATGATGTCCGGGTTCACTGTGATCAGCTCCTCGATCTCGCGTTCGGGGTCCCGGCCATCTTTCAGAAGCTTTGCTATGATATCGTGAAGCCCGTATAGCACCGGGCGCTCTTTTGCATTTTCCATATCCCGGGCGACATCATTTTTTGATAAGCCTGTCTGCCCGAGAACATAATCCAGTTTTCCCTGCGCCATTCCACCGATGATCAGTATCACATCAATCCCCCATTCCGTCTGAAACGACGGATTTCGCCATATGGTGTATGACTTCGTTTTACGGCGGTAAAGTCAACCCGCATGTATTCCTTTTGTTCCTCTGCCCTGTCAGATCCATTGCAGAGCAATCAGCATAAACAGCAGAGACATCAATTCGCTGATCTGCAAAAAGTAACCGGCTACATCGCCTGTCGTGCCGCCGAACTGTCTGTACGACATGATCCTGTAGTAGATAAAAGCAATAAGTGCGCCGGCGCATGCAAAGGCGCCGGGCAGCGGCATAAGCACGACAGCGGTAATAAGCACCGCAAGGCACCACAAAATCATAACGATTCTGACGGTTTTTGTCTGCGCTGCTTTTGAAAACGAAGCCAGCAACCCATCTCCGCGTGCGCTTTTAAACGTAACCACCGACAGCCCCGACAGAGAGCGGGATAGGACAGGCATAAGCGCAAATATGAGGCCGGCACGCGGGTCCGGCTCTATCTGGCACCACAGTGCGAAATAGATAAGAAGATACGCTGCGCAGGATATGACCGCAAAAGCGCCCGCGCTCGAATCCTTCAGTATTTCCAGCTTGCGTTCTCTGGTCTGTCTTGATCCCAAAGCATCGGCCGTATCACAAAAGCCGTCCATGTGGATTGCGCCCGAAACCGCAATCGGAATCAAAACCGCTCCGGCAGCCCGCAGGACAAAGCCGATGTTCAGCTTCGCGCAAAGCCAGAGCCAAAAAAACAAAATCGCACCGACCAGTGCCCCCACCAGCGGAAAAAAACACATCGCATATGCCATGTTTTCCTTTTCCCACCGCACCCTCGGCACCGGCAACCATGAATACATGGTAAACGCCATTGACATCGAACGAAGAAACTTCACATTTACCCCCATTTCGCCGCTCCGCGGCGAAATTTTACCTGAATATATCGCATTTTTACGCTTTCCAAATAACCGGAATATTGCATACCAGTTCATAAACTTTGTCCGCTCTCTTTGCAAGCTCCCGGTTGATCTCCGCTAAAACGTTCAAATATTCCTGCGTCAGGTCGTCACTGTAATTTATGCCGTCCGAAAACAGCTCGTTTGTGACAATAACCAGAAGCGCGCAGCGCCGGAACAACATATCCGCCCCCTTAAGGATGCGCTCTTTTACGCCGTCCTTTCCGCAGTTGCCGAACATTTCGTTTGCGGTCAGGTTCGACATGCATTCCAGCAGCACGGCGGACCTTTCCGGAATGATAAGGTTTAATAACCCGCTGCGGCATTCGATGGTTTCAAATCCCTTTTCCGCCCTGGCCTTCCGGTGTTTCGCGACGCGCTTTTCAGATTCCTCGTCGTAAATCTCCATTGTCGCTATATAAAATCTCGGATAGATTCCGCTGGATACGATGATATTCTCTGCATACTCGGATTTTCCGTTAGATGACCCGCCCGTGACCAGCTTAAGCATGATATGACAAAGAGAAGCCCGTCTTCAGACCATAAAGCCATACCGGAGACGGAAGGTCTTCCCGAAATCCTTTCTTAATTTTGCGGTGTGTAGGCGTCGATGCTGATTTCCTGAAATGTGCTCATTGTGCCGTACACCGAAAGCGCCATATCGATAACCGGCATGACCGCGACAGCTCCGGTACCCTCTCCCAAACGCATGCCTGCGTCCAAAAACGGTTTTATACCAATCGCGTCAATAACCATCTTTCCCGCCGGCTCATCGGATATGTGGCTGGCTAAAATATAGTCTCTGACGGCGGGACAAAGCCGAATGGCCACCAGCGCCGACACGCCCGAAATAAACCCGTCCACGAGCACGGGCAGCTTGTTTACGGCCCCACCCAGGAACACACCCGCAAGTCCCGCGATGTCAAGCCCGCCGACCTTGGCCAGAATGTCTATCGGATCGTTCTGATCCGGTTTGTTTCGTGCGATTGCCTTTTCAATGGCCCGTATCTTCCTGTTGAGCCCGTCTTCGGATAGCCCGGAGCCGCGTCCGGTTACCTCAGATGGCCGCTTATTGAGCAGTACCGCGGTTACAGCGCTGCTGCTTGTTGTATTTCCTATGCCCATTTCTCCGGTTGCAATAAGACCGTACCCGGACTTGGAAAGCTCGTTTACGATGTCGATGCCGACTTCAATGGCTTTTACGGCCTCTTCTCTTGTCATGGCGGGTTCCTTTGTCATATTCCTTGTGCCGCCCCGCCTAACGCATCTGCGCACAATTCTATCGCCCGTCACTTCTCTGTATACACCGATATCGACGGGAATCACCGCAGCGCCCGCGACCTTTGCCATCAGGCAGACACTGGTGTCACCCGAAGACATGTTTTCCGTCACCACCGCCGTGACCTCCTGCCCTGTCTGCGTAACGCCTTCCTCGACTACCCCATTGTCCGCGCACATGACGACCACGCATTTTTTCGGAATAGCGAGGTCTTCCGTGCCCCTGGCAGCTGCGATGCGGCAGACTGTGTCTTCAAGAAGGCCGAGGCTTTTGAGCGGCTTTGCGATACTGTCCCACTTTGCTCCGGCGGCCGCATAGGCCTTTTCGGAAGCCGGCTCTATTTTTTCAATTGCTTCACGTAGTGTCATGTTTATCTCCGATCACCCAGTTATCTCCAAATCTCCATGTGACAATACTTCCATTTCGATATAATACTCCAAATCTGCCGTTTTGTCCACATACCCATTGTGTATTAGCGCAGATTCCTGTAAAATCAGTCACATATGAAACTATTGCAGAGCGGGAGAGCATTATGGTTACGCTTGTTAATGCGGTCAGCGAAAACCAATCGCTGAGCGACTTTAGAT
>JAAYJC010000236.1 GCA_012523085.1 Clostridiales bacterium | reverse complement strand
GCGCCTTCTTGGATGTGGTGAACGCCTACCAGGAGGAGCTGGCAAGCACATACAACAAGTACACGCGCTCCTACGGGGTGGGTAGCACGTCGCAGACGGCCTATCCGATCTACCTCAAGTACGGGCCACGGCTCTTTGAGGTCAAGCGCAACTATCCCGAGTTCTGGAAAGACCTGCTGCGCACGTTCGGCGGGCTGTCCAAGTTTGGTTTTGTTCGCTGGCGCTCTCCCGAGGAGTGGGATGACGAACTCTGGCTTGGGCAGGCGACATCCATCTACGATCCGACCGTGACGGGTGGTGAGTGACAATGGCTATAGACGCAAGAGGTGGTGGCAAGCAATCCGCGACACGACTGGGCTATGACAAGTACGGGAACGTTATCCTAACCAGTCCGACCAAGCCTGTTGAGACCACCTATGAGATTACTTATCAAGACCCAGCGACCAACGACATCTACAGGTGGACAGGCAGCCAATGGGTCTTGTGGCGCAAGGGGACGGCGACTGCTGCCGCTCAGCCGTCTGGTGGCGGCGGAGGCAGAGGCGGAGGCGGCGGAGGCGGAGGAGGCGGAGGCGGGAGCGCCGGGCCGTCTCTTTCCTCCGTCAACAGGGTGGCAGAAATCTATCGCCTGTGGATGGGGGACGCTTGGGTTGCCGCTAATAGGAGTGTTATCAACAAAGCCGCTGCGAATAGCTGGACCGAGGGCATGATTATCAAGGATGCCGCTCAGCGTGGGGCTAACACTCCCTACGCCGCGTCGGTGGTGAACTACATTCGGTCGGTGTGTGGCCCTCTTCCCTTGGAGACGGTCTATAACATCATTGGTTCGGGCGTATGGCAGGAACCTGACTTTGAGACCCGTATCGCTCCGCAGTACTCAACCGATGTTATGACCAATCCTCAGAGCCTTCCCTTTGTCCAGCTCTGGAACCAATACACGGCAGCCGCCAACTTTGGTCCCACGGCGCAGTCCAAGCTGAAAGAGATCGTGACGCGCTTCGGATACACCGACGCGGCTTTGGCCCAGTGGGAACAGTGGCTTACCACTACGCACTCGGCTAAGGCTGGTAATTACGGAGCCGAGAAGCGGGGGGTCATTTCTAGCTACATCACTGGATGGCTGGGGCGCGAGCCGACCGAGCAGGAGTTGTCGCCGGATGGTCCTTATTGGGATATGGTCGGCGGTCTCATGGGGGACTACAACACTGCGGCCTTCAAGGAGGCCATCAGAGCGACCGAGGAGTATCAGGTCATCTTCGGGCCGAAGCTCGCCTCGCAAAGCGAGGAAGATTACCTGGCCTGGCGAGATTCAATCAACAGCGTGGGCGACTGGTATTTCAACGACCGGCCCGGTGTGGCTGGCGAGCCGTATGTCAACAACTTTCTCGGTTTCACGAACGAGGAGCTGAAACGACTCAACTCCGATGGCTGGACCGCCTCTGAGCTGCGTTACTACTATCAGGCCGTTGAGGAGGCTGCCTACAACCAGGGTGTTTACGGCCCCTTGGTGCAGGAAGCCTTCGGATCGGACGCGGGCATCGATTGGTTCGTTTTGGCGAACGGTGGTAAGGGTTCTGGTGAGATGCGGGCAAAGCTCGTGGAAGCCCAAAACCGAGTGCAGTTCCGCGAGGCGTACCGTCAGGTGTTCGGCACCGACCCCAGCCCCGCAGACTACGACAGAATCACCGAGCAATTCATCAGCCCCAGTGAGCTGATACGCGAACATCAGGCCATTGAGTCTGCCGACGAGATGTATAAGGAAGTGAGCGAGCTGCTCCAGCGTGTCTATGGTGAGACCGTCACCAAGGCAGAGCTGAAAGACATGGTACTTGGGCGACCCGACTCGGGAGAGTTGAAGGCGCTGATAGCTGAGGCCACCAAGCTCGCTCAGTACACTTGGATACACAAGAAATACTATGGAACCGTCCCGACACCTTCTGATTATGCCAAGTATGCGGGCTACACCGGACCCGCTGAGCTTCAGTGGGAAATTGTGACCGCAGAGAAGGTGGCAGAGATGAAACCCCTCATAACTGAAGCGTGGGAGAAAACGTATCCTGACCAGCTCATGATTAGTGACACAGAGCTGTATACGCTCTACGGTGAGCAAGAGGGATATGGTGAGATAGCCGCCAAGGTGAGAGAGGCGATGCAGAAGGCTGATGAGATAGAGCAGTCCGAACTGTACCAGTACTCGGGTGCCGAACACGTTGATATCAGTTATAGGATGTCTGAACAGGGTGGCTTCCGTACCACCTTCACACCATTGGCTGATATTTAACAGTGATGTTGTATACCTGAACATCTTTGTGGTATGAAGGAATGTGTGCAGAACCATGTTCCACTGTAAGAAGCAGAGAATGAGGTGAGTGACGTGAAAGATAAAGGTATCGATGAACTGCTGGCTCTTGCCGCTGAGGGTGATGAGGAAGCACAGAACGAGATCAAGTCTCGCTTCCAGGCGATTCAAGCCGTCAGCTCGAAGGCCCAGCGCGAATTGAAGCTCAAGACCGACCCGAAGATGAAAGAGCGTTACCCGCGAGCGTTGCTCGCCTATGAAAAGGGAAAGCTCGTGTTTGACGATGATGTCAGCGAAGAGGATATGGCGAACATCCTCCGCGACAAGGAAGAGGAACTGGCAGAGCTTGGTGTCCCGCTTCCGGGTGCCAAAAGGACCGAAACCATTACAACCGGGAAGCAGACAGATGCCTCTCAAGATGGAGACGACGAGGGAGACGAGGGCGATCCTGCTTTGGCGCTGGGAACCCCCAAGGGTGCCTCATCGCCGGGGGGTGAGGCTCGTGACTTGGTGAATGAGTTCTTCGAGCATCTCAATGGACCCACCCGGCACGACCAGGCCAATGCCTATCGGATTCTGGTGGAGTTGCAGAAGCCCGAGAACCGCGACCGGATCGCAGAAGTGACCGAGAGGCTGTCGGCTAAGCCGATCCTCCCCGTGACGATCTAGCGCCATGAAGACTGCCCCGCACAAAGTCACTGATAATGCTGTGAAGGCGGTTCTCGCCGTACTGGATGGTCTGTGCATCATCCACGAACATGGTGGTTTCGGGACCATAGAGCTGAAGGTCAAGGATGACATGGTAACTGTGGTCAGGCCGAGTGTTCAGTGGAATGTTGCCAGCAAAGACGACTTGACAAATTAGTTGTAGTATGCTATATGTAGTTGTGAAGCATACAGGACGGTGAGGGACCACCTGAAGTAACAGGACTCTCATCAATCGGCAACCACAAGAAGTGGAGCCAAGATAGCTTTGGATTGGGAAATCCCGGTCGGCTTCGTGGCTCCTTTTCTTAGGCTCGATGCCCAACCAGCTCGATGCAGCAGCAGCCGATTTCACCGGCCCAAGTGAGACGTGAAACATCGTTTTGGGAGAGTGAAAGAAAATGGCTCATCTGAGTTGGTACACGGGCGATGCTAATGCCAATACCTTTTGGCAGGACTTCAGCCCCCTGGTGATGGCCCCTCCGGTTCCGGGGGCCGATATCGCGTTGTGGCCCATCCTGGGCAAGCGGGCCGACTCCACCGAAGTCGAGAAGAAGGAATGGGTGGAGGAGGAGCTGACCCCGATCAGTGTTGCTGGCACTGAGGGTAGCGGCGACGGTTGGAACAGCACGACCGATACAGAGTGGGACTTTGCTGAAGCTGACGTGAAGAAGGCTGGTATCCGGGCGGGCGCAATGCTCATGGATGCCACTGATCGGACCAAGAAGGAAGTCTCGCTTGTTACCGGCGTGAGCGGTGGAAAGCTCACGGTGGTTCGTGACTACGGTGGTCACGTTTCCGGTAGCGGCGGCGGGACTACTGGTGAGGCTCATGCGACCACCTGTACGTTCGAGATCATCGGCTACCTGAACTTCCAGGGTAGCTCGGTCACAAAGACCGACAACTTCGCCAAGCGCAACCGGACCACGAAGTACAACTACTTCTCGATCCTGGATGACTGGCTCCAGGTGACGGTCGAGGACTTGGTGCGCGAGTACCGTGGCTCCAGTCCCGACAACTGGGGCTATCAGCTCGCTGGCATCAAGCAGCGCCTTGAGCGCATCTTCGAGCGTCACATCTGGCACAGCCCGATGGTGCAGATGACCTCGACGGAGCGTGGTTCGATGGGCGGTCTGCGGTGGTTCGCCACCCAGCCCACTCAGACGGCAGCCGGTGCCTATGTCACCACCCCTGAGGCCTTCGACTTCGACGTGTTCGACACGGGCGCGGAGTTCTTCTACAACCAGGGGACTTTCGATGGCCCCGCCGACATCGTGTGCATCATGCCTCCGAAGGGCATCAAGGCTGCGGCTCGCATCCATGAGTCCGCCTTCCGGGGCGAGTATGCGAACGAGTTGGTGCGCGGTATGCGTTGCACTCAGCTCATGTCTTCGATCACGGGGGACAAGATTCCGCTGGTTCCCAGCCGGAACATCCCCAGTGACTCGATGCTGTTGCTGAACCTCAACGCGGTGCAAATCCACTTCCTGAAGGGTCTCGGCCTGGCCGTCTTCAACAAGGACGTGGGCGAGGGCCTCGATGCCTTCCGCGCCGGTCGTCTGTACTCCGTGATCTCTATGGAGTGCCAGCGGCCCACGGAGAATATGTACTTCCACACCGGCATCGATTGGGGCGTCTAATCCTGACACCCGGAGGGGGCGACTAGCCAGCGCCCCCTCTGCTTCCACCATAGGAGGTGGGTGATATGGCTACCAAAGAAACCTGCAAGATGAGGCGGGCCTGCTGGGATAACGAGGTCGCTGCCTTCATCAAGAAGGTTGCGGAGACGTTCACCTCTGCCGATTGTACGGACGGTGGGAATGCGACTGGCACGTACACCTTCACCGAGAAAATCCCCGCCGACTCCCTGGTGCTGGGGTGCAAGTACGAAGTGACGACTGCGTTCGAGTGCGATTCCACTTGCGTAGCAACGGTGGGAGACGGCTCGACCGTAGACCTCTTCGGTGTGACCGCCTCTGTCGCGGCAGCGGCTACGGTCGGTTGCTCTGCCAAGTATGTCAGCAACAAGTCACTCCCCTTTGTGGAAACGGCTACTGCTCCGGTGGTCACTATCACTGAGGACTCTGATTTCGGTGACGTGACCGCTGGTGAGATGACCGTGAGTGTCTACTACATCGAGCTGAACTAGGAGGCCGACATGGACCGCT
>JAAYJC010000062.1 GCA_012523085.1 Clostridiales bacterium | reverse complement strand
GTGCTCTATCCACTGAGCTACAAGGGCAGATTGCGGTTTTACCGGACGGAACAAAACAGCAAAGCACAGCAGCTATCCGGTAAGAACCGCGATTATTCTATATGACAAACCAACCGATGTCAAGACGGCGGATTCGAAAAATAAAAAGGTAAAGTCCTTGACATGCAGGGGCAAAGTGGTTTACAATTAATAGAATAATATTACGGAGCTTTTAGGGGAGCTTTTTAGTATTTTTCACAAAAATCCGATTAATTTTGATATTTCATAAGATGGAAACAACTAGAATATGACAGGAGGTATGCCGGAACCCATGGGTCCCACCTATATAATAATAGGCGCGATCGCCTTGGTGATAGTGTTTATCATTGCCTTTGTTCTGGGCATTTTATACAGGAAAAAAGTATCAGAACGCGAGATCTTCAGCGCTGAAGAAGAGGCAAAGAGGATTATCAATGAATCGATAAAAAGTGCGGAAAACAAAAAACGCGAAGCACTTTTAGAGACTAAAGAAGAAATCCACAAAAACAGAACCGAGTACGAGCGAGAGGTAAGGGAGCGCCGCGCCGAACTGCAAAAGCAGGAAAGAAGGCTCCAACAAAAAGAAGAAAATTTAGACAAGAAGAACGACAATCTTGAGAAAAAAACAGAAGCGCTCAATAGAAAATTAGCCGAAAACGATGCTTTGCATGAAGAAATAAAGCTCATAAAACGCAGTCATCTGGAAATGCTTGAAAAAATATCGGGATTTTCGGTCGAGGAGGCAAAAGACTACTTGATCAAAAGCCTCGAATCCGAGGTTACGCACCAGGCGGCAATGAAAATAAAAGAAATTGAAACCAGGTTTAAAGAAGAGGCCGATAAAAAGGCCAGGGAATACATCACGCTCGCCATCCAGCGCTGCGCGGCCGACCATGTGGCAGAGGCCACCGTTTCAGTTGTCTCCCTACCCAATGACGAAATGAAAGGCCGTGTAATCGGAAGAGAGGGTCGCAATATCCGTGCGATTGAAACCCTTACGGGTGTCGATCTGATCATAGACGATACGCCGGAAGCCATTACGCTATCCAGCTTTGACCCATACCGCCGCGAGATTGCCAGAATATCGCTGGAAAAACTGATTCTGGACGGCCGGATTCATCCGGCAAGGATCGAGGAAACTGTTGAAAAGGCGCGCCGTGAGGTTGACGCAACGATCAAAGCCGAAGGGGAACGCGCTACGTTTGAAACAGGCGTACACGGTTTGCATCCCGAAATGATCAAGCTTTTGGGACGGCAGAAGTTCAGGACAAGCTACGGGCAAAATGTGCTCAATCACTCGATTGAGGTTTCACACATAGCCGGACTGCTTGCCTCGGAGCTGGGTGTGGACACGACACTGGCCAAGCGGGCAGGACTGTTACATGATATCGGCAAAGCCATCGATCATGAAGTGGAAGGCTCTCATGTCAGCATTGGCGTCGATCTTGCCCGAAAATACAAGGAAGGCGAAGAAGTCGTGCATGCCATTCATGCGCATCACGGCGACATTGAACCGCAGACACTGATTGCATGCCTGGTCCAGGCGGCCGATACCATATCGGCTGCGCGCCCCGGAGCAAGGCGTGAAAATATCGAAAACTATATCAAAAGGCTCGAGAAGCTCGAAGAGCTTACCAATTCATTCCCCGGTGTTTCCGGTTCCTTTGCCATACAGGCCGGCCGTGAGGTCAGAATTATGGTCAAGCCCGAGGAAGTCGGCGAGGACGAGATGGTTCTGCTTGCCAGGGAGATCGCAGCAAAGATCGAAAATGAACTGGAATATCCCGGCCAGATCAAGGTCAATCTGCTCAGAGAAACAAGAGCGATCGAATACGCAAAATAAAATATAAACCGGGGTATAGGCACGCGCGAAAGCATACGGTAGCCTATACCCCGGTTTTTGCATTATAGCCCTTAAATAGAATTGATACTATTCACCATTTTAACGGAGAATAGTATCAATTTTAAATATGAAACAGATTAGTCCAGCCTGGTTTTTTTGTCCTGAAATTCCGCAAGGCGTTTTTGATACGCCACGAGCGATTCCGTGAAAAACGCAGGTTCAGTATCTATGCCCAGCGAGCGTAGAAACCTTGCCGCAAATGGGGGGTTTAACACCAAAATCGGGCCGAGAAGATAGGTCCCGATAAAGTTATTGATAAAAATGCCTTCAAACGCGCTTTGCGGATTTAAGCCGATGCCTCTTATGACCTTGATGAAGCCCGGGAGTGAATCGGATGGGTACAGATGGCTGAAACGGCTGTTGAATCCGACAATCGTCATATGCGGAGCATCGGCGGTCTCGCCCAAGAAAAGGCTGTTGTGTCGGTTGGCCATTGTCCTGACCGCATGCATATCAAAAAGCTGAAGGCCTTTGAGCTCTTTTTCGTCCGTCTTGATATATTTGCCCAGAAGCTCCATGCTGTTGCCGGTAAAAAGGAAATGTGTTCCGCGTTCGATGTGGGTTTCAAGCGCCTCCCTGTAAGGGGCCAGACGGCGAATCGCCCGTTCCTGTGAATGCTCCGTCATAGGCCCCATATAAATCAGGTCGATGTCCTGATCGGGAAAGGCCGGTGTACCGTCAAGGGGCGTCTCGATGAAATCGGCGTCTTTTAAGCAGAGCTTCAAGTACCGGATATTGGCCATGTCTCCGAATAAATTACCCAATTCGGGATAAAGGATCTCTATTTTCATCAAGCTGTTTCCTCCCTGATCCGCTCGGCAATCCTGTTGCGGGTTTTTACCGCGCTTTCATACCGATAAAGCTCATACAGCACAAAGATTTTATCACAGGATGCCAAATCCACCGCATCTCCCGCTTCCTTTTCATCTTGCACCGCCGTGATTTTCTCTATCGGAACGCCGGCGATAAGCAATCGCAAGAGGCTGTCGGCGCTCCGTACCCCGGCGGTGACGATCTGTACGACATCGGGTGTGTTTAAAAACTCGAAATCCGCGTCATACAGCCAGGCGATGTTTTCCGAGGAATGCTTTTCATCAAACACGTCGTCCAGCATCAGAACAACAGCCTTTCGGCCGGATTCGCTGCCGACGTAATCGAAGGATCTCGAGCAGGCAACTGCGTTGAGCCCCTTGGCCATAATGGCCGACAGAGTCTTGCCGTTGATGGTATCCTGTCTGAAGCGTGACGCCACGATACTTGATTTTTGCATAGCGGAGGAAATCGCCTCATGCCCGAAATTAAGCTGCCTGAGCGCTGCCGTGACGGCCAGATAGTTATACATATTGTAAACGAGCTTAGAATTGAGCTTGTATAAATGTTCTTCGCCTTTTTCTTCAATGGCCGCAGTCATTGTCTCAAAATCAACGGATGCAATACGATAATCCGGCTCGGGTGAAGCAAAATCGCAAGCGGGGCAGTGCGCCCTTCCGATGTGGTTATAGCGCTTGAATTCGTAAATGAGAACGGCGTCGCACTCAGGACAAACGCGTGCGTCGCATACAATGCTGTCGCGCTCCCGCGGCTCGCCGCCCAGCGGTGCGATGCCGAAGGTAACCCGGTCGTTTTCCGGCGAAACCCGTGATGAAATCAGATCGTCCGCATTTAAAATCAGTTTAGTGTCCCTTGGGATATATTTCGTCAGCAAATCCGTAATATACTCTGTGTGCGCGTTCCGGCGCATTGAGTCGCGAAAAAGGTTCGTTATGATCAGGTAATCGGGCTGCAAATAAGGATAAACAAGCCTTGCGCTTCTTTCATCGATCTCCAGAACGGCTATTTTTTTCTTTGTCTTTCCGAATATACCGGCGCCGGACAGCAGCACGGTAGCGATTCCGGCATTAATATTAGAGCCGTACCGGTTGCTCAGGACGCATTCGCCCATGCTTTCCAAAACGTCGGTCAGCAGATTATTCACAGTCGTCTTTCCGTTCGTACCCGTGACGCCGATAATCGTTTGCGGTTTATCAATCCGTCCGATGAAATCGGGACAGAGGGCAATCGCTACCCGGCCGGCAAAATAGGTAGCCTTTTTTCCCAGGATTTTCAGCAGCAGCTGCGTGGCCTTGGCAATCCATAATGCCAGATAAAATCTCAAATGAAGTTCCTCCCATCAGTGCGTTTTTCGACGCCTGGTTCTTTTTTTCGAAACGTAAACGGTTAGATGGTCCAGCAGTTTGTATATGATGTCCATAAACGGATAGGAGAGCAAAGAGAAAACGACCAGAACCAAAAGCCCCTGTGTTGTAATCGGATGCAAGGCAAAGACATCCTGCAAAAACAAAATACTGAACAGCAAAGCAAAAGCGACAAAGCTGCACAGGGCCTTGCGAAGCTGTGTAAAAGGCCTGCAGACCCGCAGCAAAACGACATAGCCGATGACCGAAAGCAAAATGGCACAAATTGTGGACATCTGGTTGTCGCTTAAGTCAAAAGCGTAGGAAAAGGCGATCACGCCTAAAATCAGCAAGATATCCGTAAGGCCGCCCGGTGTTGCTTTCAACAGCACATTTCTCAAAAAATTTCCCTTGACAAGGCTGATGTTCGGTTCAAGCGCCAGGAAAAACGAGGGGATACCGATCGTAATCGTACTGACCATCGATAACTGAGCCGGTGAAACGGGATAGGGCAATGCGGCGAATATCGAGATAAGAGCCATTGAAAAGGAGAAAATGTTCTTGACCAAAAACAGCGATGCGGACCGCTCAATATTGTTTATTATGCGTCTGCCCTCCATCACAACGCTCGGCATGGAGGCGAAATCCGAATTCAGGAGAACCAGATGCGATACTTGGCATGCAACTTCGCTGCCGGAAGCCATTGCGATGCCGCAGTCGGCGTCTTTTAAGGCCAAAACGTCGTTAACGCCGTCGCCGGTCATCGCGACGGTGTTGCCGGCGGCTTTCAATGCCCTGATCAGCTTTCGTTTCAGTTCAGGGGTGACCCGGCCGAAAACCGTGTATTTTCTGGCGGCGGCCTTTATTTTCGATTCTGTTACAAGCGTTGTGGCGTCAATATAATCCTCTGCGTAGGCAATACCCGCTTTTTTTGCGATATGCGATACGGTCATCGGATTGTCTCCTGAAATGACCTTTATTGTTACGCCCTGTTTTGCGAAAAACGCAAAGGTTTCGGGCGCATTATCCCTGATCTTGTTTGAAAGAAGAATCAATGCGATCGGCATTGCGCTTTTGCCCTCGGGCTTGTTGTTTGCGATATCACCGTCATACATGACGAGCAGAAGCACCCTGTATCCGGCAAGGGAGTGGGGCTCGATACGGTTTTTGTAGCGTTCGTATTCCGGACCCAGAATGATTTCGGGCGCACCCAGCAGGTATGTTTCGCCTTCTTCATAGACAGCACCGCTGAATTTGTTCGTAGAGGTAAACGGAACGACATGCTCGGCCCGGCGTGCCGATTTACTGCCAAAATAGGCGGAAAGCGCGTTCATTGTTTCATTTTCAGCACCGAGGTTGAAAAGATGGTCTGATATAACCATGTCCACATCACTGTATGTAAACCTGTCTTCACACAACAGCACAACGCTCTCCACAAG
>JAAYJC010000061.1 GCA_012523085.1 Clostridiales bacterium | reverse complement strand
GCTATGCCGACGGGGACACGAAGGACATGCTGGCGCCGATCATCAGGTTGACCATGCTCACGCCGGAAGAAATGTATGTGCTCATTGAGAAGCTTTCAAATATGCACGGGCAGCTGTTTGATTATACGCCAAAGATCACGCATGACGATCTGCTTGCGTTTTTAACGGAAGAGTACAACAGGGTGGGTGCTAAAACGCACATCACCCCGAGAGAAATAATCAGAGATTTTATTGAACTTTTGAACATATTGTACCAAAATCCGGATCAAGAGGCCGCTTCAATTTTGAACAGCGGCGAATATGTGACCGCTCCCGATAAGGTCGAGGACGCATTTGCGGAGTTTGAGTTATGAGTGAGTTTGACAGGCTGGCGCCGTATATACAGGACTTTATTTATTTGAGCAAATGGACCGAGCTCAGAGATATTCAGGTTTCGGCCTGCAAAGTGATATTTGACAGCGGCGATAACCTGCTTTTGTCCTCCGGGACCGCCTCGGGAAAAACGGAAGCCGCGTTTTTACCTGTGCTGACGGAGCTTTATCATAAGCCCTCATCCTCTGTGGGCGTACTGTATATCAGTCCGTTAAAGGCGCTGATAAATGACCAGTTCAAGCGCCTTGATTATTTGCTGCTGGAATCCGATTTGCCGGTTACAAAATGGCACGGGGATGCTTCGCTTGCCGAGAAGAACCGCCTGGTTAAAAACCCGAAAGGCATTTTGCAAATTACACCGGAGTCCTTAGAGAGCCTGCTCATCCATAAACGCGGCGCTTGTTTGAATCTGTTTAAGGATCTCCGGTTTGTGATCATTGACGAGGTCCATTATTTTATGCGCGACGGGCGCGGAATTCAGGTTCTTTGCCTTTTGGAGCGCATGCAGAAGCTGACGGGCAATATACCGCGCAGGATAGGGCTGTCGGCTACGCTCGGCGATATTTCCGTTGCCGAAAACTGGCTGAACTCGGGTACAGGCCGCAAATGCGTATCGCCTGTATCCGATGAGGGAAAACGAAGGATAAAATTATTCGTTGAGCGTTTTATGAAAACAAATGAGGAATCCGACGGCAGGACCGTTGATAACGGCTCAGCCGAGCATTTTGATTATCTTTACCGCATGACTCTGGATAAAAAAACGATTATCTTTACAAACTCCAGGGAAGAGACGGAATTTGTGCTGGCAAACATGCGTCAGATTGCGCTGAAAAACAAAACACCCGACATCTACCGCGTACACCACGGTAATATATCGGCCGTGTTGAGAGAACAAGCAGAGGATGAAATGAAAGCATCGGAGGAAAAGCTTGTGACCGGCGCGACCGTTACGCTGGAACTCGGCATCGATATCGGCTCTCTGGATCAGGTTGTGCAAATCGGCTCACCCTCCACGGTTTCCAGCTTTGCACAGAGGCTTGGCCGGTGCGGAAGACGGGGTCAGGTTCCGCAGCTGTTGTTTACCTTTGTTGACGATGTGCACGCCACCGCGTCCGATACCTTAGGGCCGATAAACTGGAGCTTCATCCGCACCATCGCAATAATTGAGCTGTATACAAAGCAAAAATGGATAGAACCCCTATCACCGGGCCGGTATCCTTATGCTTTGCTCTACCACCAGACCATGAGCCATTTGTTAAGCGCCGGGGAGTCCACACCGCAAAAACTGGCGCGGGACTTGCTGGGCCTTTCCAGCTTCTCTCATATACCTCAGGAGGATTATAAGCTGCTGCTCAGGCATCTGATCGAAATAGAACACATCCAGCAGACGGAAAACGGGGGTTTGATCATCGGCAGAAAGGGTGAGCGCGTTGTTAACGACTTTCACTTTCTTGCCGTTTTCAAGGTGCCCGAATATTATCTGGTCAAGGATGAAAACAGCGCCATCGGCACGGTGGACAAATTATACCCGGTTGAAACGCGCTTTGCCCTGGCGGGGCGTACCTGGCAAACAGTTGAGGTTAACGAGAAGGCAAAAACCATCTTCGTCAAGCCGGTTCCCGGGATATCCACGGTTGACTGGAATGTTGATTTCACAGCCGAGCTGCATACCGTTCTGGTGCGAAAAATGAGAAGCATTCTCGAAAGCGGCGAAACATTTGCATATTTAAGCGACAGCTGCAGGGAAAGGCTCGGTGAAATACGTTTCCTTGCCGGAAATTCCGGTATATTAAATAACCTGATTACGAAGCTTTCGGAAACCAAATATGCGATATTTCCCTGGATGGGCACCCGGCAGCTCTACACGCTGCACTTTTTGTTCCTGAAATTCGGATTGAAAAGCAAGATATTATGGCGGACCTCTGTTTATCTTGAGGTGGATTTTCGCGCCGGCAGTAATGCCGCCGCTCTTTTGCGGGACGCTTTCATAAATGTCCTTCATACGCATAACGCAGAAGATATTCCGCTGCCGGATAAAGTCCAGATTGACAGCAAATACAATGAGTATATTCCTTTGCCGCTTCTGAAAAAACAGTTTGTCTATGACTTTCTGGATCTTGAAGGGCTAAAAGAGATTATAAGGGCGTATTATACCGAATAGCGTTATGAAAACCTCAGCGAAACACTTTGCTGT
>JAAYJC010000060.1 GCA_012523085.1 Clostridiales bacterium | reverse complement strand
GCTTTTGGTTAAAACAGGTGTTGTCCGCGGCGATAACGGCGCACTCAGGCCGCTCAGCACGGCTACCAGAGCCGAAATGGCGCAACTAATCTATCGTATGCTGGGAAATGAGATAAGCTGAACAAAGACAAAAAGACGGCTCATCTGGCTTGTCGTGACAAGCCAGATGAGCCGTCTTTTTGTCTTCACACATGAAAAACCAAATAAAAGCTATACTAAAAGAAAACAAAATGAAAATGCAAAGCTGACAGAGGAAAAGCAATGTTCGGTTTTCTGTATAAAAAAGCAAAGGCGCTGTTTTCAAAAAAAGGAACGGACAGTAAGCAAGAAGACTTCAGCCAAAAACAAACGCCGGTTTCGCGCACGCTTGCCGATAATATAAAAACAATAAGAGAAGAGATGCTGCTCAGCTGCGATGTGATCAGCCGCGAGATCACAATCGGTAAAGAGCGCAGCACGCGTGCCGCAATAATTTTTATCGATGGAATGGCGGATAAGAAGATCATCAATGACAATGTTCTCAAGCCGCTTATGAATATTTCCGGTTTTCCAATTAGCCCGGGAAGTACAGACCGTAAAACCGGAATAATCAAGGTAATTGAACAATCGGTTTTAGCGATCAGCAATATCGCTGAGGTCCAGAACATAAACGAAGCGATAAGCGAGCTTCTGACCGGAAACACGGTTTTATTTGTGGATGGAGACGACACGGCGCTGGCAATCAGCGCAAAAGGTTTTGAAAAGCGCAGTGTGGATGAGCCGCCCAGCGAAGCGGTCATCAGAGGCCCGAGAGAGTGCTTTATCGAAGATATAAAGACGAACACATCATTGATCCGGCGGAAAATCAAAAATCAGGAATTACGCGTGGAGACGATGACCATCGGGCAGAGGACAAGGACAGTAGTGAGCATCGCCTATATAAGCGGGGTCGCCAATGCCGGACTGGTCGAAACGGTAAAAAATCGGTTGAAAGCGATTTCAACCGATTCGATACTTGAGTCGGGGTATATTGAGCAGTTCATTGAGGATTCGCCCGCGTCGATATTTTCCACGATCGGCTATACCGAAAAGCCCGATGTGGCCGCGGCGAAGATTCTTGAGGGGCGCGTTGCGATTTTAGTGGACGGAACGCCGTTTGTGCTGACTGCGCCTATGCTTTTTGCCGAGTATTTTCAATCGGCGGAGGACTATTATTTCAGGCCGTATTACGCGACGCTCCTGCGGATAGTAAGGATTATTGCGGCGATGACGACGATTCTTGCGCCCGCAATTTATGTGTCCGTCACCACGTTTCATCAGGAGCTGCTGCCGACGGGCCTGCTGATAACCATGGCCAGCGCCAGAGAGGGCATACCGTTTCCGGCGTTTGTCGAGTGCTTAATCATGATCGTAACCTTTGAAATCCTGCGCGAGGCCGGAATCAGGCTTCCGCGCACGGTCGGGCAGGCGCTGAGCATTGTGGGTGCGCTTGTTATCGGCGAGTCCGCCGTAGCGGCCGGGCTAATCGGTGCGCCGATGGTGATTTTCGTTGCGATAACGGCCGTATCCAGCTTTGTCGTACCGAACCTGATTGAACCGATTGCCGTATTGCGCTTCATTGTGTTGATCCTCGGCAGCATGTTCGGCGGTTACGGCATTACGATAGCCATGCTCGGAGCGCTTGTCCACATGGCTTCTTTGAATTCATTCGGTTTTCCGTATCTTTCCCCGACCGCACCGTTCGACCCCGGGGATTCAAAGGATGCGATTGTGCGCGCGCCGCTGTGGATGATGATTAAACGGCCAAAAAGCGTCGGCGCCGCGGATAAAAAGCGCAGAGATAAGGTTGTTCCGCCTCCGACCGGTGAAAATGACGGAGGCGAAGATGAAAACGCTTAAGAATGCGTGCAAACGATTGACAGCCTGTATTGTCGCGCTGAGCGTTGTTTTTGGACTTGGCGGCTGTTATGACAGAAGAGAGCTCAATACGCTCTCCATTGTGTTCGGTACCGCAATTGACAAGGCGGACAAAAAAGGGGAAACGACGATTACGTTTCAGATCGCTGATGTGGGGGGCGAAGGAAAATCGGAAAAAGGCTCGCCGAAGGGCAGCGGCCAGATGTCCACACAGTATTTGAACATCTCGAATACCGGAAAAAACGCCAACAATATTATAAGGGATATGGATCATATATTAAGCCGTGAGGTCTATATCGCACACAATCAGGTGATTGTTATCGGGGAAGACTTGGCAAGAGAAGGGGTGCGGGACAGCCTGGACTTTTTTGCCCGCTCTCCGGAAGGGCGGCTGAATGTTTATATTTTTGTCGCCAGGGGAAAGGGTTCGGATATCCTGGAAACCGAACCAAAACTGGAGAAAATGCCAAGTGACGACCTGGTCAGAACTCTCATGGTCCAGAAAAGGACATCCGAGGCGCCGATCATTACGGAATTTGACCTGATCAAGGGGCTGATCAGCAAAACCACCTGCTCAATTGTGCCTATCGTATACATTAAGGAGATTGAAGACAAAGAAAACGTGTGTGTGGAAGGCTGCGCTGTGTTCAAGGACGGCAAAATGATCGCAGAACTCGATAAAAAAGAAACAAGAGGCGTTTTATGGATTAGGAACGAAGTCAAAAATGGTGCATTTCTGGTTGATGTCGAGGGTACCAAAGCGACGGTGGAAATCAGAGAGGCCCGGAGCAAGGTAAAGCCCGAAATAAGAGACGACGGGAAAATTGTTCTCAAAATTCAAGTTAATGCAATGGTCGGTCTGGGGGATCAATACGGGAAGTTCAACCTGAGCGACCCCACGAATATTCCGGAGGGGCTCAAAATGACCGAGCGGGCAATAAGAAAAGAGATCCGCAACGCGTTTAACAAGGTGAAGGCGATAAATGCGGATGTTATCGGTTTCGGGGATTGCCTGAGACAAAGATATCCCAAAAAGTGGGAACAAGTTAAAGATCATTGGGATGAGACATTCAAAGACATCGAAGCGGAAATTACCGTAAAAATCAAAGCGGACGGAAACGGAAGGATAGACACGCCGCTGCATCCGTCGCAAGGATAGCTTCAACATAGCGGAGGGTTTAATGAGCGAAGGGATAAGGACAAAGCAGCTTATGTTCTCGGTCAGCGCTTTTATCACCGCGTCCAGTATTTTGACCAAAAACCTGTATGCGTTTACTGTGCAGGATTCCTGGATGGCGATAATTTTGGCTGTAATCACAAGCCTCATCATTGTGGCTGTCTACGCGGCTTTGGCAAACAGGTTTCCCGGCTGCAGCCTGATTGAAATCAACGACGCCGCCTTCGGGCCGATTTTGGGAAAAGCAGTTTCGGCAATGTATATTTTCTATTTTCTGTCACTGCTTTATTTCAATACTTTGGATCTAAGCTCTTTCATCAAAGAAATAATCCTGCCTAATACGCCGGTTATTATGACAATCGTTATGTTTGTTTTTATATGTGCCTGGGCTGTCCGGACGGGAGCGGAAAGCATGACCCGATACGGCGCGCTGCTTACCTTTATCGTTACCGGTACGATACTGCTCAACGGGTTTCTTTTGCTCAAATACGTAAACATCAGAAACTTTCTGCCGATGTTTACAAAGCCGATTAAAAATTACCTGATCGGCACGCATATTATGACTATGCTGCCGCTGAGCGAGATCCTCTGCTTTATTATGCTGTTTCCCTATATGAAGCAAAAAAAGGACGCCGGCAAGGCGCTCTCAGGGGGCCTTTTAATCGGAGCCGCCGTACTTTTTTTGATTGTGGTCAGGGATATCTCAGTAATGGGAAATGTCATTCAAATAGCATCAAGGCCGACATTCATGGTTGCGCGGTTAGTCGATGTCGGAGAGGTGCTGACGCGTTTGGAGATCATCTATGCCTTTATTTTAATTGCAATGCTTTTTTTCAAGGTCAGCATTCTTTACTTTTCAGCCGTCAGCGCAATCGCACGCGTTTTAAAGCTGGAATCCTACACGTACCTGATTGTGATCATCGGCGTGCTGACGGTTATTTATTCCATGTCGATTTTTGATGCGGCATATGAGCATGCCATCTGGAACATGACCGCCGCGGCAACATATTCGACTTTTTTCATTGTTTTGCTGCCGGTTGTTACGCTGCTTACGGCTGTTATCCGCAAGGCTTCGCGGACAGAGACCTCACTGTAATAGAAAATGCAGTGCTATAGGAATTGCGTTGTTCCGATAAATTGGAGTATTTTATGAATCTGCTCGTTATAATAATATTTGGATTGCTTGCCCTTTACGACTTTTCGTCTTTGGTCAAAAAGAAGAAATGGTATGAGGTTGAGGTGCTGCTGTTCTTTTATGTTTTCGTTTTTACGCTGGCCATGCTGACGGTGAACGGCGTCAAGCTGCCAAGCCCTGCCAAAGGCGCACAGCATCTGATTGTCGATATTTTGAAAATCGGTTACCCAAAGCCGTGATTCCAAAGCCTCCGAGCGTGTTGGAATCATGGCTTTTTTGTGATTTTTGTTATATAGTGATTGACATATGCCGGAAAAATGATAAAATCAGGTTGATGACATATGTCATTAATTACTTTGGAGCGAGGTTACATCATGCCCAGACCGGTAAAACGCAGAAAGGTATGCCGCTTGCCGCAAAGCGCTTGCTTTGGGCCACTATTATCAGATAAAACGGGACATCAGAGCGTTTCAATGTCCGTGGATGAATACGAGACTATCAGGCTCATCGATCATCAGGGTTTTACGCAGGAAGAGTGCGCGAAGCAGATGAATGTGGCCCGGACAACCGCACAAAGCATGTATGCCCGCGCCAGAAAGAAGCTGGCGGATTGCCTTGTTAACGGAAAGGCGCTCAGGATAAAAGGCGGAAATGTTGAGCTTTGCAGCGGCCTTGAAAAAACCTGCCGGTGCGGCGGATGCAAACGGCATAGAACCAGCGGCAATCTTCAGCAGGGGACGGATTAAAGAGCCGGCAGATATTGCGGATCAAAAGACGGATAGGATTCATGACAAAGACACAAATATAAAAGGAGCGAAACGGATTGAGCGAAAGATGCGACAACAATTGTTCGGGATGCAGCGAGGAATGCAGCGAAAGAAAAGCGGAGTTAATGACCGAAAAAGCACATGAGCTGAGCAACATCAAAAAGGTAATCGGCGTGGTCAGCGGTAAGGGCGGCGTGGGCAAGTCCCTTGTGACCTCGATGCTGGCTGTGCTGATGAACAAAAAAGGGTACAAGACGGCTGTTCTGGATGCGGACATCACCGGACCATCCATTCCGAAGGCCTTCGGTCTTAAGCAGAGGGCTTCCGGTAGCGATCTTGGCCTGTTCCCGGTCGAGAGCAAAACAGGCATCAAGGTCATGTCGCTTAACCTTCTTGTGGAAAGCGAGACGGATCCTGTGATCTGGAGAGGGCCAATCATCGGCAACATGGTCAAGCAGTTCTGGACGGACGTCATCTGGGGTGATATCGATTTCATGTTTATCGATATGCCGCCCGGTACGGGTGATGTCCCGCTGACGGTCTTTCAGTCCGTGCCGGTGGATGGAATTATCATTGTTACATCGCCGCAGGAGCTGGTGTCCATGATCGTGGAAAAGGCCGCGAACATGGCGGAAAAGATGAATATCCCGATTCTAGGCATGGTTGAGAACATGAGCTATGTCAAATGCCCCGACTGCGGTAAGGCGATCAAGGTATTCGGCGAAAGCCGCATCCAGAGCATCGCGCAGGACCGGGGAATCAAGCACACGGCGTCGCTTCCGCTCGATCCCGGGATAGCCGCGGCTTGCGACGGCGGGAAAATAGAGCAGGTTGAGGGTGTCTGGCTTAACCAAATCGCGGATATGCTTGAACAATAACGGTATTTTGCCTGCAATCTAATACTATAAAACCATTCCCCTGCCTGAGGCAGGGGAATGGTTTTATAGTACGCCTAAAAAAGCGAATGTTGGGCTTCTTTCTTAACGAATTTCTCCGAATGATTCACCGAGCAGGAAACCGAAGGTTAAGGCGGTGCCGTGGCTGTTTCCGTTAATCAGCATCGGGTAATCTACGCCGTAGCGGCCTCCCGCCGCGTTTCCGATGGCATACAGGCCTTCAACCGGCGACCCGTTTTCATCTTGCACACGCATTTTTATATCTACCCTCAGGCCACCGACGACAGCCAGCAGCGCGGGCCCGAATTTCAGCGCGTAATACGGGGGCGTATCCAGCGGCATCAGCAGCTCGGGGCGTTTCCCGAAATCCTCGTCGCGGCCAAGGGCCGCAAGACTGTTGTACCTTGTAAAGGCAGAAACGAAAGCGTCAACTGGAGCGCCCATTTTCCCGGCGAGCTCAGACGGCGTATCGGCTTTTACAACAACGCCGCGTTTTTGGCCCCATTCCAGCAATGATTCGTCTTTTTGTCTATCGAAATCCTGCTCGCCCAGAATGTAATCCTGGCCCCAGAATATGCCTCCGCCGTATTTCAGCGATGCCTGAACCTTTTCGGGCCAGCGCGAATCGATGATCGACCAGGCGAAGGTCATGCGTTCCCGCAAAATGGAAATCGATTTACCTTGTACATAGTTGTCCTCATTCATAAACCGCGTGCCGTTGGGCTTTACGAAAAGAAAGCAGTAATTGGCGAAGTGAAATGCCTGCGGGTGACAAATCATCGGGAACGGCGTGTCCTCAAACGAGCCGCCCGCCCAGAGGCCCATGCGGTGCCCGTCGCCGTTATTGCCGCCTTTCGGGCCGTACATTTTCGCGTGGCAGCGGTTTGCAAGCGGAGCGAGGTCCTCGCACATATCGTCGTTCCCGCCGATATCCCCGGTTGCCAGAACGACGCCTTGTTTGGCGTTAACGCAAAGGTATCCGTTTTCATCCTGTGCGATTGCACCGGTTACGCGCCCGTTTTGTTTAACAAGCTGCTGCGCGGGGGTATGAAAAAGAAAGGTCACGCCCAGTTTGACGGCCTCTGTGTACATGGCGTATACGGCATCGGCGGCGCCGGCGCGCGCGCCCTTGCGCGCCATCGGACCGTCAAAGAACCGATGAGAGCCCGGGATTTCATAATATGTTTCGCCCTTGTACGCTAAACCCTGCAGAGCGGGGCGCGCCCCGTATTCCGGTCTCGTCAGGATATCGACGAGCCAGTCCATCGCCCGGCCGCTGTTTTGCACATAACGCCATAAAAGCTTTTCATCACACCTGTTGCCGCAGCGCATGATCCATTCGCGCGCAACGGCTGCCGGGTCGTTTTCGTAGCCTTGCTCTTTCATAAACGAGGAATTGACAACGCCGATGTTGCCGCCGCGTCCCGACCAGTTTCCAGATTTTTCGAGCACGATTACACGCATGTTCGCCTGGGCGGCGCGCAGCGCGCAGCTTACCCCGGCAATGCCGGCACCGATAATAACGACGTCGGCGTCCAGCCTTTTATTGATTTCCTCATCGGGGATCGGAGCCGGTGGAACCGCCCAGGCACCCCACTTTGGATTGATGTTTGCCATATTAACCTCCAATGCCTTAGCTCGTGGCCGCCGCTTTTACGGCAGCATAATTGCTTAAAATGCTTACTTAATGTTGCTTTTTATAGTTTAATGCGTATTTTATAGTTTATCAGTATCTTGTTATATCTGTGGTTTAAGGCATGGTTTGATTCGGGGAGCGGTGGATAACACTGTTCT
>JAAYJC010000059.1 GCA_012523085.1 Clostridiales bacterium | reverse complement strand
CAGGCCGGATACTACAGTATCCTTGACCGGTACGAGTCCCTGCACTTATGCGGTTGAACCGCCGTATACCGAACGGTACGTACGGTGGTGTGGGAGGACGGCGGTTAGTCACCGCCTCCTACCCGATTTTTATTGGTGCATCCGCTGCCCGCCTGCAACGGGAGTTCTTCATCGGGACACTGTTACCGGTGCGGTATTTTTGGCAGCAGTTGGGAAAAGAAAGCGAATATGACAAGAATGATGCCGAACAGATAAAACAACAGCCGGTAATCTGCTCCGACGATGGGGCTCAGAATGTAGGTGGGTATTACGACGGTTCCGAAAAGCTGAATCGTGCCGACCACGCCGCCGGCAGTGCCGGCATATATCGGACCGATCTCTTTGAGTTGGATTGGGATTGAGGCCAGAACCGGCGTCAGGCCGGTGGTCACAAAACCGGTCATAAACAAAGCGGCAAAGATCAAAACACCCTGCGGCGCGCGCCAGGCAAAGCTAACGCCGATTGCACCCAAAAGCCCGTAAACGAACATTAAAAGTTTGGTGTTCTTTATTTTCGCGTCTATGAGCGGCGTGACAAAGCAGCTGAACGCGGAGCCCAGCATTATCGCCATCGCAACAGCGCCCGCCGTCGTTTCTTTGAAACCCCTGACCTTAACCAAGGCAGTCGGTAAAAACATGCTCATCACGGCAGCGCCGGTGCTGACCAGCATGATCGCTATACCGGTGATCCAGACATTGCGGCTTTTCAGTGAGGCTTTCAGGCATTCCATCATCGGCGCCGATTGCGTCAGCCGGCCTTCCGACGTTTTTTTATCTTTTGCGAAGAAAAGCCACAAAAGCGCCAACACAAAAATGACGGCTGTGGAAACAATAAAAGCCGTTTTCATGTCGGCAAACAATGCGCCCGTACCCATTCCCAGGGCCATTGCTCCGTTGACAAAAGCAATAAAAACGCCCATCAGCATGCCGACTTTTTTCGGTTCAAACCAATATCCGAATATTTTAGCGGCGTTTGTGTTCAAAAAGGTGGCATGAACGCCGATGAGCATCATGCCGATAAACATCGAAAAATAACTGCCGGCCCAGATGCGGATGCAGGCACCTGCCGCTGTTACGAGTATACTGAACAGCAAAACCCGCTTCGCACCGAATCTGTCCACAAGCAAGCCGGATATCAGACTCAAAAACATACCCGGAATCAACGGTGCGGTAATGATGCTGGAAAACTGTGTCGGTGATATATCGGTCGATTCGATGAAACGGGATCCCAACACCGTAAACTGAAACTGGGCATAAGCGGGGGCAAAAACACCAAGGCAAACGAGTATGACAATAATTAAGCCGCGTTTGTTATTCTGCGTATCAATCCTCATGGAAGTAAAAACCGTCCTTTTTTAATAAACAAACCCGAATCAGGTTTTGTCGCTTTTTCGGTCCGAGAGTTTAACGATTTTCCGAAGCCTGTGATTCAGACAAGACTTGGTCACAGGAGGGTCGGACATTGCCGCGAGCTCGGCAATACTTGCTTCGGGATTGCTCAGACGCAATCTGGCGGTTTCCTTCAGTTTTTCAGTCAGGTTTTCAAAACTTCCCGATGCTTCCAGTTTCCTGATGGCTTCAACCTGTTCTATTGACGCGTTGACCATCTTTTCAAGGTTAGCCGTATCGCAATTGACTCTTCGGTTAATGCTGTTTCGCATGTCTTTTTCGACCTTTGCGTTCATCACCGCCATCGCCGCAAGCGGTGCGCCCATTGTCGTGAGCAGATCCTCTATTGCTTCACTTTGCTTAAAGTAAGCCATATAGTTGCCGTTCCGGGACGCGTTTTTTGCCTCAAAACCCAGCTCGACTAAAACCGAATAGGTTTCCTTATTTACATTGTAATGATCGGTAACCAGTTCCAGATGATACCGTTTTGCGGGATCCGTAACCGATCCGCCCGCAAGAAATGCGCCTCTGATAAACGACGCTTTACAGCAATCGTCCTCAAGAATGGCAAAATTCACATGGTGGGCATATACTTTTTTGGTATCGTAACCGAAGGATTGAAGTATCTTTGCTATCTTCTTCGTATCAAAAATCACAAACGCTTTCTTTCCCTCCGGCTCATTGTCCTCCGGTTTTTGATCGAAAGAAAGCGTAAATACTTTTTCAAAAAGTTTCGGAAGCCTCTGAACAAGCGCTTTATTTTCGGTAACGACTTTGATTTCTTTGTCCGTAAATGTGTTGCAATACAGAAGGATTCCATATGCCTCGGCCAGAGAACAGCATTTTTTCCCGATTGATATCTTACATAGTTCTTGTTTTGTATCTGATGCAAATGAAATTGTAATCACCCTCTTTGGCGCTCGGTCCTGCGTGTTAACGAAGTTGCGCATAAATTTATATCTACTTATTAATATCTCTGTGTGTACATTCCGTCCGGTAACCTTTGGATGCGGCATACTCCGAAAGCGTCCTTGCGATAGCAACCGATCTGTGATGCCCGCCTGTGCAGCCTACCGCTATGAGCAGCGAGTGTTTACCTTCATCAATATAACACGGAATCAAAAAATCAAGAAGCTCGGTCAGCCTGTTCATGAATTCTTGTGTTTTCGGATTGGTCATGACATAATTCATAACAGCCGCATCTAAACCGGTCAGATGCGAGAGCTCCGCGATATAATACGGGTTGGGCAAAAAGCGCACATCAAAAACCAGATCGGCATCCATCGGGATACCGTATTTGAATCCGAAGGAGACCAGGTTTATGCCGATTGCCCTTTCCTCGCTGTTTCCGGCAAATAATTCGAAAAGCTCGCGCTGGAGCTTTCCGAGCGCATAATCGGTCGTATCAATAATATAGTTGGCACGGTTGCGAATGCCGGATAGAATGCGTTTTTCCCTGTAAACCGCCGATTCAAGATCAATGCCGTCCGGGTCCAGCGGGTGCTTCCGCCTGCTCTCCTTTTGCCGTTTAATAATCGTTTCAGGTGAAGCCTCAATAAACAGGATCTCATAATCGCATCCCATCTTCTGCATTTCATCCAGGCCCTTAAACAGATCATCAAAGCTTTCTCTTCCGCGCACATCGGTAACCAAAGCAACCCTGTCGTATCTTCCCTGTGTCGCCAGGCAAAGCTCGACAAACTTCGGAATTAAAACGACGGGCATATTATCCACGCAGTAGTAGTCCAGATCCTCCAGCATTCCGGCAGTGCGCGTCTTGCCTGCGCCGGTAAGGCCTGATATGATCAGGAATTTCATGTACCCTTCACCTACCTGATGTATCTGATTTCCGGTTCGAGTTCCACGCCGAATATCCTTTGAACGGTCTTCACAACATGCTCAATCAGCCTAAGCACGTCGTCGCAGGTCGCGCCATTTCTGTTTACGATAAACCCCGCGTGCTTTGCCGATACCTCCGCGCCGCCGATTGAAAAGCCCTTCAGGCCTGCCTCGTCAATAAGCGCCGCGGCAAATCCTGCTTTCGGTCTTTTGAAAACACTTCCGGCGCTTGGAACATCCAAAGGCTGTGATGCCTTTCTTTTTGCCAAAAACTCGCCCATCTTTTGCATGATCTGTTCGGCTTCACCGAACTGCAGCTTCAGCCGGCTGCTCAGAATAATCTCACCGCTGGTGAAAAACCTGCTGCGTCTGTAAGCAAAATCGTGCTCAGTTAATGTTTTAATTTGACCTTCAGCGTCAATGACTTCCGTCTCCAGCACAATCTCCTTCATTTCGCTTCCATACGCACCCGCATTCATATAAACAGCTCCGCCAAGCGTTCCGGGAATTCCATAGGCAAATTCAAGCCCTGTTAGCCCGTTTCTTTGGGCTGTCATGCTGAGCCTTGACAGCAGCACGCCGCTTCCCGCCCATATGATATCACCGTTGCGAACCGTATCTGAGTTGCCCTCATCTGTCTTCACCGCAATGCGCGATATCCATCCGTCAGCAGCCAAAATGTTGCTGCCATTGCCAAGAATCAAAGGAGCAATACCGGATTTAATCAGCAAGGTGCAGACGGAAATCAATTGGTCCCTGGATTTCGGCGTCACAAGCAGCTCAACCGGGCCGCCGATTTTAAAAGTAGTATGGTTTTTCAACGGTTCACCGCGTAAAACGGATGAAACGCCGACCATAGCTTCCAGCTCCTTAATCAAAGGGGATAAATTCATATAGCTCTCCTTGACGTATAGGTCCGCTACTTAATCTGATGATTTCCCGAAGCTTCCGTCGAAATGCTCGTTAATCCTCTTGGTAAATTCCTGTGCGACATTGAAGCCCATCTTCTTCTGCCTGTTGTTCATGGCCGCAACTTCTATTATAACGGCAAGATTTCTTCCGGGCTTCACCGGAACGGTCAAAGACGGTACCTTAACATCGAGGACAGAGGTGTACTGGTTTTCAATTCCGAGCCTGTCGTACATCATCCCGTCCTTCCAGGGTTCTATATTGATAATCAGGTCAACTGCTTCATATGTGTTGATTGCACCCATCCCGAAAAGGCGGCTCACATCGATGACGCCGATTCCTCTCAGCTCGATATAATGCCTGATGATCTCCGGAGCGGATCCGATCAGCGTATTGTGCGATACTTTCTTGATCTCAACAGCATCGTCGGCGATCAGCCTATGGCCTCTCTTGACGAGCTCTATGGCCGTCTCACTCTTGCCGATTCCGCTTTCACCAAGCAATAAAATACCCTCGCCATATACCTCGACCATCACGCCGTGCCTTGTAATTCTGGGCGCCAGATGCCCGTTTAACAAAGATATGAGCTCAGCCATAAAATCGGAGGTTGCCAGCTCCGTCGTCAAAAGCGGTACCTGATACTTCTGCGCCATGGCCAGGCATTCCGGATAAATTTCCATGCCGTGACAGATGATTAAGGCAGGGATTTCTCTCTTAATCAGCATTTCAAAACATTTTCGGCGTTCATCGGCCGGCAATGTCTTCAGATACATGATTTCCACAATGCCCATGATTTGAAGGCGGGAGTTATCAAAATGGTTAAAAAAACCGATCAGTTGCATGCCCGGTCTGTTTACCGCTGTGCTTATCACCTGGATTTGATCATAATTCGGAGGAATATATACTTTCTCAAGCTGAAGCTCCTCAACCAGAGTTGCCAGCTTCACTTTATATTTATGTTCCATGCTCTCAATTCTTCCTTGTTATTCAATGATTTAATCAGTTCATGATTTGATCGGCCGGTAAATATCATTCTATACAAATACAATTGGTTTTGCAAGTATTATTCCGAAAGCCGCAGGGCATGCTGAGCATATCAAAAAGCCCCGCATTTTCAGCGAAAAACGCAAAGAAAGTGTTTGACAAAAACGATCTTATCCTCTATAATGATCGGGCGACTAAATTTCTGCCGTTTTGTCTTAGACAAACGCGTTTTCTTGAAAAGCGCCGGCATGAGGTGCGTCATGCTTTTAAATATCCGAAAAATCATTGAAGAGCCCGGTGAGATTCCGTTTTCGTTTGAAATAGATATGTCGGACGTCCATTTTGATTCCGTACACGCTTTTTTATCGCCGCTCACAGTTAAAGGCAGCGTCGTGAATTCCGCCGGTGTTCTGACGATGGATGCCGATCTTGAAATCGAATCTGTTTTTATCTGTGACCGTTGCTCATCACATTATCAAACGCGGAAAAGGCTTCATGCCCATGCTGTTTTGGCCCAGGAGCTTCAGGACGAAGACAATCCGGACATTTATCTGCTCGAGGGTGACAATGTCAACCTTACGGAAATCATTTACACGATATTTATCCTTAATATGGAGACGAAATCCCTGTGTAAGGAAGACTGTAGAGGCATTTGCGCTTCCTGCGGAAAAAACCTGAATGAGGGCGCATGCGGTTGTAAACCTGAACCCGATCCCCGCTTAGCTGTGCTCAAGCAGCTTCTGAACGAATAATATCACTTGCGCAGCTGGACTGTTACAGCAGGCCTGCTGTTTACAGTCAGCTCAAGGAGGTGTCAAAATGGCTGCGGCCCCAAAATCAAAAACATCAAAGGCAAGGCGTGACAAGAGACGTTCTTCTCACTGGAAGCTCGATACTCCCGGTATAGTTACATGTCCGAAATGCGGCGCCTATTTCTTGCCGCACAGAGTCTGCAAAGAATGCGGAACATACAACGGCAGAGAAGTCATCAATACTGCCGAAGCAAAAAAGTAAGAAAAAGCAATATGGAGCAGAGGGGGTATTCCCCTCTGTTTCTTTAATATTGTTCTTCAACCGGAATGAAGATTAATATAAGCAAAAGCCCGCAAATTTAGGCGGCATGAGTTAAACGTGAAAGTACTTTCAGGTTGTGAAAATACCTTCACGTTGTGCTGCCGCTTCGCGGCAGAATGAGGTTTTTTATGGCCGGCACTCTGATTGATACCGTGGATTTGAACAGCCCCGCTCATCGTGCGGGGATTCTGCCCGGTGAAAAACTTGTTTCAATCAATGGTAATGAGGTTTATGACATTCTTGATTACCGTTATTTTTCCGTGGGAAGACGGCTTTTACTCGAGGTTTCGGACACAAACGGAAAACTGCGAAAAGTGAAAATCGTTAAGCCACAATACACGGCGCTCGGTCTTAATTTTGCATCATATCTGATGGATAATCCGCGTTCCTGTGTAAACAATTGTATCTTCTGCTTCATCGATCAGTTGCCGCCCGGACTGAGAGAAACCTTGTATTTTAAAGACGATGACAGCAGGCTTTCCTTTTTGATGGGAAACTACATTACGCTGACCAATTTGAGTAAGCGGGAAATCTCGCGTATCATCGAGCTGAAAATCAGCCCGATTAATGTCTCTGTCCATGCGACAAATGCAGAGCTTCGTGCTTTCCTTCTGCGCTGCAAAAAAGGTGCAAACGGCTTTTTACTGATGAAACGTCTGGCAGATGCGGGCATTCAAATGAACTGTCAGATTGTGTGCCTGCCCGGAATCAACGACGGACCTGAATTACAAAATAGCATAGCGGATTTAAGCTCTCTTTATCCTTCGGTAAAAAGCGTATCTGTCGTTCCCGTCGGTTTGACCAGGTACCGGGAAGGTCTCTATCCGATCAAAGCTTACGAAAAGAAGCAAGCTGCAGAGGTCATAGACATGGTGGACCGCTTCGGCGATATTTGCCTGAAGGAATACGGAAGCCGGATTTTTTTCTGCGGAGACGAGTTTTACCTTAAGGCGGGGCGCGCACTTCCTCCCTATGACTATTATGAGAATTTTCCTCAGTTCGAAAACGGCGTTGGTATGCTTCGGTCATTTGAAAATGAGTTTTTAACGGCACTGGACACGCTCAATATCGCGCCCGATGACTCCCCACCGGCCTTTTCCGTTGCGACCGGGACAGTTGCCGAGCAAATGTTAAAAAATCTTTTACAAATTCTTCAGAATAAGTGCTATAATATCAAGGGAAATATTTATGGCATACAAAACGATTTTTTCGGCTCTTGCGTCGATGTGGCGGGACTCGTAACCGGCGGTGACCTGATTGCTCAACTCAAGGGTATGGATCTTGGTCAAAGACTTTTGATCCCCGCCTCGATGCTTCGGCACGGCGGCGATATGTTTCTGGATAACATATCGGTCTCACAGGTATCGGAGAGCCTGAATATCCCCGTTGTTCCCGTACCCAACGACGGGGCGCAGCTTCTTTCGGTGATTCTTGATAAGGACATTGACAGAACGGCATCGGATTTATAAAATACACATCGTGCGAGGACGCAGTTCGATATGATCCGACGATGGTTTTTAAAAAAGGAAAACGGTAAGAAAAATGGCTAAACCACAAATCGCAATTATCGGCCGCCCGAACGTGGGGAAATCCACTTTGTTTAATAAGCTTGCCGGAAAGCGGCTTTCGATTGTGGAGGATACACCCGGAATCACAAGAGACAGGCTGTACGCCGACACGGATTGGAACGGGCGTGACTTTACGATTATTGATACAGGCGGAATTGAGCCGCACTCCGAAGATGAAATACAATTGTTCATCAAGCGGCAGGCCGAGATCGCCATTGAAACATCCGATGTCATCATTCTTGTTACAGACATCAGAACCGGTGTGACAACCACCGATATGGACGTGGCAAATATACTCCTGCGTGCGAGTAAACCGGTTTTACTGGCGGTAAACAAGATGGATTCCACCGGCGTTTCCGACCCTGACATCTATGATTTTTATTCTCTCGGCCTCGGGGAACCGTTCGGTATTTCGTCGATTCACGGCCACGGAACAGGCGATCTTCTGGATGCCGTTGTGGAGCTCCTCCCCCCTGAGGACGACACGGCAAATGAAGATGACACAGTCAAGGTCGCGATTATCGGAAAGCCCAATGTCGGAAAGTCCTCGCTTATCAACCGCATACTCGGTGAAACCAGAGTCATTGTCAGCGACGTTTCCGGCACGACCAGGGATGCTGTGGACACATTCTTTGAAAATGAATTCGGGAAATATGTTTTCATCGATACAGCAGGTATCAGAAAACGTTCGCGAGTTGACGACAGAATTGAGCGTTTCAGTGTCATGCGGGCGGAGCTCGCTGTCATGAGAGCGGATGTGTGCATCATCATGATCGATGCGCGCGAGGGCGTAACCGAGCAGGACACAAAAATTGCCGGTCTTGCCCATGAGAACGGAAAAGCTTCAATTGTTGTCATAAATAAATGGGATCTGATCGAAAAAGACGATAAAACGATGGACCGTATGCGTGCTGAGATCATGAACGGCCTCAGCTTTATGTCCTACGTACCGATCGTATTTATTTCGGCGGCAACCGGCCAGCGTGTAAACCGTCTTTTTGAGCTGATTAATTTTGTGTATGGTCAAAATTGCACGCGTATTTCGACAAGTATGCTCAACAGTATTCTGGCGGATGCTACAGCGAGGTTCCAACCCCCGACGGACAAAGGCAAACGCCTGAAGCTGTATTACATTACACAGACCGGAATCAAACCGCCGAATTTTGTGATCTTTGTCAACAACGCCGGTCTCTTCCACTACTCTTATCAGCGATACATCGAAAATAAAATCCGCAGCGTATTCGGACTTGAAGGTACGCCGATCAGAATCGTAATTCGCCAGAAAGGCGACTGATCATCACATAAAACGGCGGACCGCCGGCCGAAAGAGCGGTTGCCGCGCAGATTTACTGATTTGTTGCGCGGTCATTTGGAGCATATATGCTGGTATTGTCACTTGCTGTTACGGCCCTGATCTCGTATTTTCTCGGAGCGATTAACGGTGCGATCATCATGTCGAAGTACATCTTTAAAAAGGACATTAGGGAGTACGGAAGCGGAAATGCGGGTCTGACCAATGCGTACAGGGTATTCGGGAAAAAAAGCGTCGCTCTGGTTTTGCTCATCGATATCGTAAAAGCGGCTATCTCGGTTTTTATCGGCTGGCTTCTGATGGGCTATTTCGGTTTTCCGATGGTCGGAAAGCTGTATGCGGGTTTCTTCGTCATACTGGGGCATGTATTTCCGGTTTATTACCGGTTTAAAGGCGGCAAAGGTGTCCTTTGCTGCGGGATCCTTGCACTAATGCTGGACTGGAAAATCGGGCTGTTATGCTGGGCTGTTTTTATTCTTATTGTTATTTTGACACGTTATGTTTCACTCGGTTCTTTACTTGCCGCTATCCTCTTTCCGGTATCGATCGGTATTTTCGGCGGCTGGTATCTCGAGGTTTTACTTGCGCTGCTTAGTGCGATGATTTTGATTATCAAGCATTCTGATAACATTATCCGTCTTATCAAGAGGACGGAAACAAAATTCAGCTTAAAAAAAGAATAACGCGGCCGGCGCAATATAGTCCAAAAGTGTTTTTGTGCTCTGCCGCGCTTACCGGACAAATTCCGATTTCCCACCGCCAAATCCTTCTATCGGAATGATTTGTCAAATATTGCTTGAGATAATTTTACACTGGGGGTTTTTTATTTGAGGGTTTCGGTACTGGAAAGCGGAAGCTGGGGAACGGCTCTTGCGGTGTCACTGCTGAAAAACGGTCATGAGGTTACGCTTCATTCAGTATATGAAAAAAGATCGGACGAACTAAAAAGCATGGGCGAAAACCGGTATCTGCCCGGTGTTAAACTCCCGGAAGACATGCGGTACAGCGACGGTTTTTCTGAACTCAGCCATGCGGATGCGGTAGTATTCGCAACGCCGTCTTATGCCCTGCGAACTACGGCCGCAGCGGTGAGGGGTTATATTCCCGACAAAACAGTGATTGTTTCCGCTTCCAAGGGCATAGAAGCCAAAACCACCCTTCGGCTTTCACAAATCATCGAAGAAGAGCTTGGCGGCTATGACCGTATCGTTGCCCTTTCCGGCCCCTCGCATGCTGAGGAAGTAGGTCTCGGCATGCCGACCGGTTGTGTGGCGGCATCGGTATCCTTCACTTCCGCTCAGTTCGTTCAGGATATTTTTATGAGCCCTGACCTTCGAATTTATACCAGCAGCGACATCATCGGCGTCGAGTTATGCGGCGCATTGAAAAACATCATTGCGATAACGGTCGGAATCTGCATGGGCATGAAACACGGCGACAATACAATGGCCATGCTGATGACCAGAGGCCTTAATGAAATCGCCGCCCTCGGCGTTGCATTGGGTGGCCGGAAGGAAACTTTTGCCGGGCTCGCCGGAATCGGCGATCTGATCGTCACCTGCACCTCTCGCCATTCCCGAAACAGGCGCGCCGGATTCTACATAGGAGAAGGGCTCTCCTCTTCGGAAGCCCTTAAAAAGGTTGGTGCGACTGTTGAGGGGTACTATGCCGTTTTGGCAGCAATGGAACTGTCGGATAAGACAGGGGTGGAAATGCCGATAACCTCCGAGCTGTATAGGATTCTTTATGAAGACAAAGACCCGAAGCTTGCTTCTGTGGACCTGATGAACAGGGCAAAAAAGGACGAGCACTCCGATCTTTGGCTGTAATGCGTTTCGCCGGTGCTTTTAACTAAAGAAATACGCAGAGGCCGATGCCTCTGCGTATTTTACCATGATCCGGATATTTAACGATGCGATTTACAGCTCCGTCACTTTCCCGCTGCGGATGCATCTTGTACAGGCATAAATATGCCGCGGTGTCCCTTTTACAGTTGCCTTTACTCTTTTTATATTGGGCTTCCAGGTTCTGTTCGAACGCCGGTGAGAGTGGCTTACCCGAATTCCGAAGGCAACGCTTTTTTCACAAATCTCACACTTCGCCATCTGTCGCACCTCCTTGCCTGCGGTTTTGCAGTTTTTTTAAACAGCGTTTTAAATTCTAGCAGATTCGTTTTCAAAAAGCAAGCTTTATTTACAAATATACCGGATTGTGAATAGTACGAAACTATTAAAAGCTGCGTTACGCAGCGTGAAAACAAGTCTCCGGATTAAACTGGTTTCGTACACAACCGGCGACTATTCCCTGGTTTGTGTTGCCGCTTCGCGGCGGAATGGAAATTAATGTATTATGAAAGAATTTTTAATCGGAAAAAACGACGCCGGTCAGCGTCTTGACCGGTTTCTGGAAAAAGCGGTACCCGCGCTTCCCTTGCCACTCAGCCAGAAATACGTCCGCAAAAAGCGGATAAAGATTAACAATAAACCGTCGAAGGGTAATTACCGTCTTTGTGAAGACGATGTTTTGTCCTTATATATTAATGATGAGTTTTTTATACCTTCCGATACGAATGACGCTTTTTTGAAGATTTCTGCCCCCGATCTTACAATTGTATATGAAGACGAACAGATTTTGCTGGTCGATAAACAACCGGGTATCCTTGTGCATCCGGACGGACAAAACAGCGTTTTTAATACGCTGGTCACTAATGTTCAGGCTTATTTATACCGTAAGGGAGAATGGAATCCTGCAGATGAGCATTCTTTCACACCCGCGCTGTGCAACCGGATCGACAGAAACACCGGCGGCATTGTTATCGCGGCGAAAACAGCCGCCGCTCTCCGTATCATTAACGAAAAGATCAAAACCCGCGAAATCGATAAATATTACCTGTGTATCGTTCACGGAAAACCCTCTCCCCCATCCGGTGTGCTCAGCGGTTTTTTGTTAAAGGACAAAAAGACAAACCGGGTATATGTCCGCCAAAATAATGAAAGGGGAACCAAAGCGGCCGAAACCGTGTATAGGTCACTTGCGGGAAAAGACGGTCTTACGCTGCTGGAATGCCGGCTGATTACCGGACGCACGCATCAGATCAGAGTCCAGCTGGCGGCATTTGGGCACCCATTGCTCGGAGACAAAAAATACGGAAACGAAAAAGACGGGGAACCATATCAGGCGCTGTATTCGTATAAGCTCGTCTTCTCTTTTTCGGACACCGAAAGCGAGCTTAGCTATTTAAACGGAAAAGCTTTTACCGTTCAGAACATTGGTTTTGTCGATAAATACTTTGATTCGTTTAAATTGCATTGACATTTGAACATAAAGATTATATATTTTTCCTTAGCGCATGTAAAAGCTTAATGTGTTACGCGTATGCGATTTTCGATTCATTATTGCTGTATGCGATTTTATAACCCTTATAGGAATGGGGGAGGATAAATGTCCAAAGAACTCATTCGCCTTGTAGATTGTACTATGGCGTATGATGGCGAGACCGTACTCAACTCCATCAATTTAAAAATTAATGATAAAGAATTCCTCACACTGCTCGGCCCGAGCGGATGCGGCAAGACGACCACCTTAAGAATCATAGGCGGTTTTCAGACGCCGACATCCGGCGATGTCCTTTTCGGCGGTGTGAGGATTAATGATGTCCCGCCGCATAAACGGAAAGTAAACACCGTATTTCAAAAATACGCTCTTTTCACCCATATGAATGTATTTGAGAATGTCGCCTTTGGGCTGAGAATCGCAAAACGCCCGGAAGGTGAGATAAAAACCCGGGTAAGAGAAGCTCTTGCGCTGGTGGCCTTGTCCGGTTTCGAGAAAAGAAGTCCGACTTCCCTCTCGGGCGGTCAGCAGCAAAGGGTTGCTATTGCGCGTGCGATCGTCAACCGGCCTCAGGTCCTTCTGCTTGACGAGCCTCTCGGCGCGCTGGACCTCAAGCTGCGGAAGGAAATGCAGCATGAACTCAAGCAAATCCAGCAGCAGGTCGGCATTACTTTTATTTATGTGACCCACGATCAGGAAGAGGCCCTGACGATGAGCGATACGATAGTCGTTATGAACGGGGGCAATATCCTGCAGATCGGTACGCCTGCGGATATATACAATGAACCGAACAATGCCTTTGTTGCCGATTTTATCGGGGAAAGCAACATCATCGACGGTGTCATGCTCCATGATAAACTGGTTCGCTTTTCCGGTACCGAATTTACCTGTCTTGATACGGGGTTTGACCGGAACGAAAACGTTGATATTGTCGTGCGGCCGGAGGATGTCAAAATTGTCGAGCCGGATCGAGGTCAGCTTTCGGGGATCGTTTCTTCGATTATCTTCAAGGGTGTGCATTATGAGATTCTGGTGGATACGGATGATCATCAGTGGATGATTCATTCGACCATTTCCGCTCCGGTTGGGCAGCGCATCGGCATGCTCTTAACCGATGACGATATACATATCATGCATAAAAGCGCTCTTCCCGAAGCGGCCGCGGAGGTAGATGAATGAAGCGTTTTCTATCTATTCCCTATATTGTGTGGATGGCCATTTTCGTTGTCGCTCCGATCATTTTAGTCGTCGTGTACGCGTTGACCTCAGGCAGCGGGAGTTTTACCTTCGAGAATTTTGCGCATATGGAAAACTTTCTATCCGTCTTTATCCGCTCGATGATTATGGCGCTTATCGCAACAGCCATCTGCATTTTGATCGGATATCCCCTTGCATACGCGCTGGCTTGCGAAGGCCCGCGTCTTCAGAAAATCTTTATCATGCTCATCATGCTTCCGATGTGGATGAATTTTTTACTGCGTACTTACGCCTGGATGTCCATTCTTGAAAACACCGGGCTGATCAACTCCCTGTTATCCGCGCTCGGCCTGCCGACGGTAAATATGATCAATACGCAGGGAGCCGTCGTACTCGGCATGGTATACAACTACCTGCCCTTCATGGTCCTTCCGATCTATTCTGTCATGGTCAGGATTGAACCGTCCGTTGTGGAGGCTGCTCAGGATCTCGGCGCGAATTCCTTTAAAGTGTTCTTAAGGATTATCTTTCCGCTCAGCCTTCCGGGCGTTTTATCCGGGATTACAATGGTGTTTGTACCCTCCGTCAGCACCTTTATTATTTCGCGGCTTTTAGGCGGCGGCAAATCACTTCTGCTGGGCGACCTGATCGAGATGCAGTTTCTGGGCAGCGCCTATAACCCGCATCTTGGCAGTGCCATATCGCTTATCATGATGGTCATTATTATCGCATGCATGATGGTCATGAACCGATTTGGTGAAGGAGAAGAACGGGCGGTGATGTTGTGAAATCAGTGGGCAAACATCGCGGAGCGGGACGCCTTTTGACGGGTCTTGTGTTTTTGTTTCTTTACCTGCCGATCATCGTGCTTGTCATTTTTTCCTTCAACAGCTCAAAAAGCCGAAAAGTCTGGTCGGGTTTTACTTTCGAATGGTATAAAGAACTGTTTTCGGATCAGATGATCCTGAATTCCTTTTATATCACAATTCTGGTTGCCGTGCTGGCTGCCGTCATTGCCACCATAGCGGGCACATTCGCCGCTATCGGCTTTTTCAATATGAAAAAAAGACCGAGAGGCATTTTGCTGGCAATAAACAATTTGCCGGTCATTAATGCCGACATCATTACCGGTGTTTCCATGATGCTCTTGTTTGTTTCGGCGAGGAGCCTGTTTCGGTTTGATCTGGGATTCGGCACTCTTTTGATCGCACACATCACCTTTAACATTCCGTATGTCATTTTATCCGTCATGCCGAAACTCTATCAGCTGGATAATAATCTGTTCGAGGCAGCTCAGGATCTCGGAGCCAGCTGGTTTCAGGCATTCAGCAAGGTTATACTGCCGGAAATCAGGCCGGGCATCATCAACGGACTTCTGATTGCCTTTACTATGTCTTTGGACGATTTCGTGATCAGTTATTTTACCGCGGGTTCTCAGATACAGACATTGTCGATGACGATTTATTCAATGGCCAGAAAACGAATCAGCCCCGAAATCAACGCGCTGTCCACCATTTTGTTCGGTACGGTCTTAATTTTACTTTTGGTTGTGAACATCAGAGAAATACGGCAGGAAAAGAAGCTAAAGAAAAGCAGCGGTAAATTATTGAATCCATTGGACTAAAATAAACTTATCGGATAAAAATATTATGATTTAGGAGGAACATGATATGCATCATGGCCTGAAATTGAGTAAACCGATCAGCGTACTGCTTCTTTTAACCATGACATTATCCATGCTGTTGATCGGTTGCCAAAAGAGCAATAAGAATGTCGTGAATGTATTCAACTGGGGCCTGTACATTGATGAGGATATTTTCAAGACCTTTGAAAATCAAACCGGAATCAGAGTAAATTATCAGACCTATGACAGCAATGAAATGCTCTATTCAAAGATAAAGGGCGGCGGTGCCAGTTACGATGTGATCATCCCTTCCGATTACATGGTTTCCCGGATGATCTCAGAAGATATGCTGGAAAAGCTGGATTATACCAATATTCCGAATATTTCAAAGATCGACGACAATTATCGTTATCAGCCCTATGATCCCGATAACGCGTATACAGTCCCTTATATGTGGGGGACCGTCGGGCTAATTTACAATTCCACTGTCGTTACGGAAGATGTCAACAGCTGGGGATTGCTATTTGATGAGAAATACGCCGGCCGGATTTTAATGTTTGACAATTCCCGCGACGCCATGGGAATCGCTCTGCTTTATCTGGGCTATTCGATCAACACCACGGATAAGAGCGAGCTCGACGAGGCTTATGATCTCTTAAAAAGGCAGAAGCCTTTGCTTTATGCCTATACAATGGATCAGATTTATGACTGGCTTGAAGGCGGTGAAGCTGCGATTGGGCCGTATTATGCGGGCGATTATATCACAATGATCGAAAATAACCCCGACCTGAAATTTTGCCTTCCGGACGAGGGCAGTAATGTATTCATTGACTGCATGTGTATCCCCAAGGGCGCAAAAAACAAAGCAAACGCCGAAGCCTTTATTAATTTTATGTGCGATACGGAAATCGCTTTGTTAAACTGCGCGGAAACAGGTTATTCGACCCCGTCAAAGGAAGCCTACGATGAACTTCCGGATGAAACAAAAAACAATACGGTCATGTACCCCAGCGCCGAAACTCTCGACCGGTGCGAAGCTTATGTCAATCTGCCGCGTGAAATTCTCGAATATTATGATAACTTGTGGGTAAACCTGAAAACCTGATCGTATCAATAAAACAAAAAGAGAGCCGTTGTGAACCGCATTGCATTCTACGTCGGCTCCTTTTTTTGTTTATTATGCTTATACTAATCTCCTACATATTGATAAGGCCGTGGTCATAAACTTCACTTTTCGCTTCTCAGCTTGATAATCCGGTCTCTGAGCACAGCAGCGTACTCGAACTCCAGCATCTTGGACGCGTGCGCCATCTCTTTTTCAAGCTTCTTGATGACCTCTTCCCTTTCCCTCATCGTAAGTTTAACGCCGTCTTTGCGCAATACCGACTCCGATTTGTCTGATTTTGTAATTTCGAGCAGATCCCGAACGCTTTTGATAACGGTCTTCGGTACGATACCATTTTCCTTGTTGAACCGCATCTGTTTTTCGCGCCTTCTTCGGGTCTCGTCAATGGCTTTCGTCATTGACGGCGTCATTTTGTCGGCATACATAATAACGGTACCATCGGCGTTTCTGGCTGCTCTTCCAATTGTTTGAATCAGCGATGTCTCGCTGCGAAGGAAGCCTTCTTTGTCAGCGTCCAGAATTGTGACAAGTGATACTTCCGGCAGGTCAAGACCTTCTCTTAACAAGTTAATGCCGACGATCACGTCGAATTCGCCGAGGCGCAGATCCCTGATGATCTCCATTCTCTCGATGCTATTGATGTCGTGATGCATGTATCTGACTTTGATACCCACATTGCGCAGATAATCGGTCAGATCCTCAGCCATCTTTTTCGTCAGCGTAGTCACGAGCACACGCTCTTTTTTCTCAACTCTCGTATTGATTTCACCGATCAGATCATCTATCTGTCCTTGCGTCGGGCGTACAATCACCTGCGGATCCACAAGCCCGGTCGGACGGATGACCTGTTCGACGATCTGGCCGGAACGTTCACGTTCGTACAACGCAGGCGTTGCGCTGACATAAATGATTTGCCCGAGACGTCTGTTGAACTCTTCAAAGTTCAGCGGTCTGTTGTCAAATGCGCTTGGGAGCCTGAACCCATATTGGACGAGATTTTCCTTTCTGGCTCTGTCGCCGGCGTACATCGCGCGAACCTGCGGTACCGTTACATGTGATTCGTCGATAAACAGAATAAAATCCTTCGGAAAATAGTCCAGTAAAGTCATCGGAGCGGAGCCTTCGGCGCGTCCGCTGATTACGCGGGAATAATTCTCGATACCCGAGCAATAGCCAAGCTCACGCATCATCTCGATATCGTACATAGTCCTCTGTCTGATCCTCTGCGCCTCAATCAGCTTATCGTTTTCCTCAAAATATTCGACCTGCCGATCCATTTCCTCCTGGATCTCCCGGATCGCATTTTCCATCTTGTCCCGAGTTGTGACATAATGGGAAGCCGGATAGATTGAAACATGCAAAAGACGCCTGATAACCTCACCGGTGACGACCCTTATTTCGCTTATCCGCTCTACGACATCTCCGAAAAATTCAATCCGGATCGCAAGGTCTCGCGAATAGGTCGGGAAGACCTCGACCGTATCCCCGCGCACACGAAACATATTTCTGTCAAAAGCCAGGTCATTTCTTTCATACCTGATTTCAACAAGTTTTTTTATGACCTCATCCCGGTTTCTTATTTGCCCTTCTCTGAGTGAAATAACCATGCTCGAATAATCGATCGGATCGCCGAGTCCATATATGCAGGACACAGAGGAGACGACTATAACATCACGGCGCTCGAACAAAGAAGCGGTTGCCGAATGCCGGAGCCTTTCTATCTCATCGTTTATAGACGAGTCCTTTTCGATATAGGTATCCGTGTGCGGGATGTAAGCCTCCGGCTGATAATAATCATAATAACTGACAAAGTATTCAACCGCGTTATCCGGGAAAAACTCCTTGAATTCCGAACACAGCTGCGCAGCAAGTATCTTGTTATGCGCCAAAACCAACACAGGTCTCTGGACCTTCTCAATGACCTTCGCCATTGTATAAGTCTTGCCGGATCCGGTCACGCCCAGCAGCGTCTGCTCGCTGATTCCAAGCTCAAGACCGCGGGCGAGCGCCTCAATAGCATGCGGTTGGTCACCGGAAGGCGTGTAAGCGCTGTTAACACAAAATAAAGACATCCCGTCCTCCTTTTTCATAGTGCAAAACACCTGTGCAGTCGAAAACCGGGTGAAATAATCCGGAATTTCACCCGGTATTTATTATTTTGCTGATCGAAATCGTAAGCTGTATTATGCAATAATTCCGCTTTGGTAAAGAGAAACAAAATCGGTGCCCGAAACGATGATATGATCCCGAAGCGTAATGTCCACAGCCTGGAGCGCTTTTGTGATATCCGCCGTCAGCAAAATGTCCTCTTTCGACGGTTCCGGGCTCCCGCCCGGATGGTTGTGCGCCAAAATTACGCTTGCCGCGTTTTCCTTAAGTACCAGTTCAACGATTTTCCGAATACTGACCTGCGCAGCATTCAAATCGCCCTTGAACATCGGTTCGCAGCTGAGCACCTTGTTTTTACTGTTGAGGCACAGGACATAAACAATCTCGTCCCGTTCCGATTGAAAAAACGGTATCAGGTATCGGCCCGCCTGCGCGCTGTCTTGTAACACAACATCCTTTTTTGCATACTGTGAAAGCAGGTACCTTCTGCCAAGCTGCGGAATCAACTTGAGCAGCAAAGCTGCATTCTGCCCGACACCGGGCACCTTTTTCAGCTCTTCGGGCGGTGCGTCCAAAACGCCGTGCAAGCTTCTGAATCGGTCGAGCAGCGTATGCGCAAGCTCATTTACATCGATTCTGGGTATCGCATAGAACAAAAGCAGTTCCAGAACCAGATGGTCCTCAAAACCGTCAAGCCCCTGCCGCAAAAACCGCTCTTTCAAACGCAGCCTGTGCGCTTTATGTAAGTTTTCCTTCGACATATTCAGGCACCATATTGCGCGAGGTATTCTTCCATACGCTTCACATGCCGGTCGTCAATGATCTTATTTCCGTTCCCGCCGCCGCTTACATAATGTATAATCTCTCTGACCGTTACAATCGGGTGCACACTTATGCCGCAGCTTTGCTCCAGTTCCCTTAACGCGGACAGGCTTCCGCTTCCCCTTTCCATCCGGTCAACAGAAACATAAAGCGCCGTGATATCAACCCGCGCTATCGTTTTAAACAAAGCGATAGTCTCCCTGACCGCTGTTCCGGCGGTTACAACATCCTCAATAATTGCCGCTTTGTCCCCGTCCTTTGGTTTATATCCGACAATGCTGCCGCCCTCGCCATGATCTTTGGGTTCTTTTCGGTTAAACGAATATGGCACGTTTCTGCCATAATTTCTATGAAGAGAAGACGCCGCAGCAACAGCCAGCGGAATCCCCTTGTATGCCGGTCCGAACAACATATCAAATCTTGCGCCGGAAGCCACTATGCATTCGGCATAATAGTCTCCCAGCGCCGATATCTGTTCTCCGGTTTGATAGTTGCCTGTGTTTATGAAATACGGGGTCTTTCGCCCGCTCTTTGTCGTAAAGTCCCCGAATGTCAAAACACCGGCATTCAACATCAGTTCAATGAAATTCTCCTTATATCCCATACCCGCGCTCCTTTGCCGTTTTTACAAGCTGTCAAGCATTTTTCAAGGTATTCAATGCTCCGGCTTTGCGGCCTGAATGAAGACAAAAGCAAATAACTTATGCCATCTGTTTTCTTCTGGACAGGTTTATCGTGCCCTCCTGCATGTCATTGAGCCACTCCAGAGCCTTTCCGGTACCGAAAGCCACGCAGGAGGCAGCATCGTCAGCCAGATGAGCCTTGATGTTTGTGCGCGCTTCAACGAGCTTTTCCAAGCCCCAGATAAGGCTTCCGCCGCCGGTCAGCGTAATACCGTTTTCCGAAATATCCGAAACCAGTTCGGGCGGTGTGTTTTCAAGGACATTGTGGATCTCTTCCAGGATTCGTTCGCATACCTCCTCAAACGCTTCTCTCAGCTCGTCCGAACTGATTGAAAACATTCTCGGAAGGCCGGTCAGAAGACACCTTCCCTTGACGTCCATAGATGCGGTATCCTGCTTGTGAAATACACAGCCAAGATTAATCTTTAGTTCCTCCGCAGTACGTTCTCCGATCAAAATATTGTACTTTCGTTTGATATATTTGATAACAGCCTCGTCAAACTGATCACCGGCCATCTTGATTGAGGAGGACGATACTACGCCCGATAAGGAGATCACGGCAATATCGGTGGTTCCTCCGCCGATATCCACGACCATATGTCCTTCAGGCGCTGTGATGTCAATGCCGGCTCCGATGGCTGCGGCCACCGGTTCCTCAATCAAAAACACCTTCCTTGCGCCGGCCTGAAGGCCCGCGTCAATGACCGCTCTTTCCTCGACCTCGGTTATTCCGCTAGGTACGCTGATCAGCAGCCTCGGTTTAAACAGGCTGAAGGAAGTGACCTTCCTGATGAGTTCACGCATCAGGCGTTCTGTCATTTCGTAATCCGAAATGACACCTTCCTTTAAAGGTCTGATCGCGACAATATTACCCGGCGTTCTTCCGAGCATTTTTTGCGCTTCAACGCCGACCTTCAGCAGCCTGCCGGTGTTTTTATCCATGGCGATGACAGACGGCTCTCTAAGGACAACTCCTTTTCCCTTTATATAAACCAAAACGGACGCGGTACCGAGATCGATACCGATATCTCTTGAAAAAAGCATGCTTCAATCTCCTTAAAACAATGAAAGTGCAAATGGATTATCGTCACCGCAGCAGCAGGTTTAACTTATGGTCGTGAAACGCTCCATGCTTTGAACCTCAGCGCACAGGCCACGATACTATGCACTACTTTGGTACCGCTTCCCGGCTTGCATTAATCCCTCGCTCTGCATAGGGCCGCGCAAACAATTTCACTTGCTCCTGCATTTAATAAAACGCGTGCACATTCCGACAAGGTTGCTCCTGTTGTAATTATATCGTCAATCAGCAAAATCCGCTTTCCTTTCACCATTCCGATCTCTTTTACGGTATAAGCACCGCTCACATTTGCTTTCCTTTGAGACCTGCCTTTCAGCGTTGACTGAGCGGGCGTATCTTTCGGCTTGTCCAGCAGATCCACCGCTACATCATCCAGGGCCAGTGCCGCTGCCATTGCGAGAAGGGCGGACTGTGCGTATCCGCGCTTTTTTAATTTCTTACCGCTCAGCGGGATCCATGATATTAAATCATACCGGCCGGCTAGATTTTGTCGAATGCATTCGGCGAGCAGCGCGCCGAAAACTCTTGCATAATTTGTTTTCCCATTGAATTTAAAGCGCATGACGGCTTTTCTGGCTTTATCTGAATAATATAGCGGTGATACGCATAGCGTATAAAAGTCGCCTTTTTGTTTACTTTTGTCACCTGTATAAGGCAATGTCTTTACACAGTCAGGGCATATTCCGGGCTCTGTGTTTTTTATGCCTTTTTGGCAGAATGTGCACTTCAACGGAAAAAACAGTCCTGCTATATCGGATAATAAACCAAAAGCCATGATCAAGCTCCCCATACCGCAAAGAGCCGGTTACTTCGCGGATTCCGCTTTAGCGGCAAGCGGCTGGCCGAATTATAAATGAATCGTTAACCTGTTTCAGAAGTCATTTTTTGTTTCGGCTGGTGTCGGCTGGTTTGTCGCCAATCTCATTTTCAGTCCGCTGTATCTTCTCTGCGGTCTGTCGTTTTGTACCATCGTTTTCATCATATCGCTGTCCCCGACGATAATCAGCAACTCCTTGGCTCTGGTGACGGCGGTGTAGAGAATTGCTCTGGACATCAGCGAGGGTGCGCTTTTCATCAAAGACAGGATCACAGCCCTGTACTCGCTGCCTTGCGATTTGTGTACGGTCATCGCATAAGCGGGTTCAATATCAGCCAGCATATCAAAGGTGTAGGTTACTTTTCTGTCGTCATAGTCCACCGTCAGGATCTGTTCCTGAAGATCCAGCTCTGTAATTTGTCCGATATCACCGTTGAATACGCCGGTACCGATTTCTCCGTTGTCTTTTTTCCATAGTATATCATAGTTGTTTCTGATTTGCATCACTCTGTCTCCCAGACGAAAGACAAAATCCCCGAATGTTTTCTCCGTTTTTCCTCTCCCGGGCGGATTTAAAATCTTCTGCAGCCTTTTGTTCAGGTTTACGGTTCCGGTATTATAAAGCCTTGTGGGAGACAGGACCTGAATCTGAGTCGGATCGATCCCCATATTTTTCGGTAGCCGCGATGCACAAAGCTCCTCTATGGTTTCGACCGCTTTTTCACCGTCTTGCCGGACAAGAAAAAAGAAATCCCCTCTCTTCTCGCTGACATCCGGTGGAATTCCCTTGTTGATCAGGTGCGCGTTTTTGACGATCAGGCTTTCTTCGGCTTGACGAAAGATCTCTGTCAGACGGACGGTAGGAACGGCACAGCTTTTTATGATGTCTCCGAAAAGGTTCCCGGGTCCGACGGAAGGCAGTTGATCGGCATCTCCGACAAGAATCAACCGGCAGCCGGGTTTCATCGCTTTAAGCAGAGCCTGCATTAAAATAATATCAACCATTGAAGTTTCGTCGAGTATCACCGCTTCCATGTTCAGCATATCCGACTCGTTTTTCATGAAAACAAGTTCGCCGGACTCCGGCTCATAGCCTGTTTCAAGGAGCCGATGGATCGTTGAAGCTTCCTTCGAGCACAGTTCACTCATGCGTTTTGCCGCTCTGCCGGTCGGCGCGGCCAGCGCTGTCTTCAGGCCCATTTTACCGAACAGAGATAAAATTGTCCGCACTGTGGTGGTCTTGCCCGTTCCCGGCCCGCCGGTCAGCACCATGATGCCGCATGAAGCAGCGGTGCGTACCGCTTCTCTTTGTCCGTCTGCCAGGATTATACCCATTTCCCGTTCAGATTCTTCAATAAGTTTATCCGGTTCGTAAGAAGTAAATTTCCGCTCCAACGCAAGACCGAGCAGCCTTTCGGCGATAAAGACCTCCGCATCAAATAAAGCGCGTAAATAAACGGCGCGTAGTCCGGCTATTTCCTCAATGACGATTTTCCCTGTCGCAGCTAAGTTTTCCACGCAGGGAAGGGTCATATCACCGTGAATTGATATTAACTGGCTGACTGCGCCGATCAGCTTTTTCTCGGGGATAAAACTGTGTCCGTTATTCGCGTTATGGGAAAGCTCAAAGAGGACCGCGGCTTCCACCCTCTCGCTGGAATCCGCTTCGAATCCAAGATTCAGGGCAAGTTTATCCGCCTCGGAAAAGTCCGCGCCGAAATACTCGTCAACCAGAATATAGGGGTTGTCCATCAAAGCGGCTTTTGCGTCCTCTCCAAACAGCTTATACAGTCGCATAGCATACTGAAGCTTTATGCCGTTTACAACGAAAAACTCCATCAACGTACGAAGCGAAGTCTGGCGGCTGTAAGTGATGCCGATATCCCTTGCGCGCGTGCTTGTGATGCCCTTGATTTCCGTCAGCCTTTGGGGATCTTCCTCAAGAATACGAAGAGCATCTTCGCCGAAATGATCCGTGATAGACCGCGCGGTAGCGGGGCCTACACCTTTTATAACGCCGGAAGAAAGAAAATGGTAGATATCATTTACCGATTGCGGCATCAGACGGTCTGCCTGCTCTATTTTAAACTGGGTTCCGTGGGCGGGATGCGTGACCCATTGCCCACGCAAAACCAGTTGTTCTCCGGATACAACAAAGGGCAGACAGCCGACCGCGGTCGCCGTACCGCCCCCGTCCGCAAAGAGCTTCAATACGGTATACCCATTCTCCTCATTTTGATAGATAACCGTATCCACCGAGCCTTTTATCTCCTGGTATTCCTTGTCCATATTAATTCTCCGATTCAATCCTCCCGGCAGGAAACAAAGACAACACCCGCCGTATCTCTCGTCAGCAGTTCCGCTGTTTTTCGCGCACTTTCGCTCATACCGTCGTCCATGATATAAATATCCATTTTTATCCCGCCGCTTTTTTTCATATAAAGCAGATTTTTAACGGTCACTTCCAGCTCCGGCGCATCACCCGTAACATGCAAAACGGCATCCAAGCTGGTGTTTTTGCCGATACGCAACGGCATGATCAACCGCTGGTAAAGGGTAATGAACGCAAACTGTATCACAAAAATCAAAACAATAATGCCGATCAGTTCCATCAGACGCATTGCGCACATCTCCTTTCACATAATGGATATGTCTTACCTCATTTTATGCAAAAGGCCTGTCATCGTGCGCATTTTTACGAACCGATAATTGCCGTAAATCCGTAGGTGAGAATAAGTACCGCAATACCGGCGATGACAACGCCGGCCACAATAGCCGGAAACGCACTTTTCAGCCTGAGGTCTAAAAGTGCGGCAAGCAGCGCGCCTGTCCAGGCACCCGTGCCCGGCAGCGGAATCGTGACAAACAGCATCAGTCCAAGCAGCTCATATTTTCGGATCATGGACTCGTTCTTCATTGTTTTTTCAACTTTTTTTGATACTAATTTGTCCAGCCACTTGCTTTTTTTCTGCAGCCATTCGAGAACACGCCGGATAAAAACAATAATAAACGGGACAGGTACAAGGTTTCCCAACACGGCCAGTACAAAGCTGTAAATCTCGCCAAGTCCCAGCGCCACACCCATGGGAATCGCACCCCGAAGCTCCACAATCGGAAGCATTGCCATGAAGAAAGTCACCAGACTTTTTCCGAAAAAGGAATCGCCAAACCAGTCCAGTATGTTCAATCTAACCCTCCGTCCGCCGTTTTTTCGTCTATTGGGTCCGGCTCACGGTAAAATCAGTTGAGCACCTTTTTCAGGTACTCGCCTGTATAGCTGCCGTCGAAGGCCGCGACCTGCTCCGGTGTTCCGCAGCAGATGACCTGTCCGCCCTTGTCCCCTCCCTCGGGACCCAAATCGATGACGAAATCCGCGCATTTTATCACATCGAGATTGTGCTCTATGACGATTACCGTATTTCCGGCTTCAACAAGCTTGTCCAAAACCGTCAGCAATCTGGCTACATCGGCGGTGTGCAGTCCTGTTGTCGGCTCATCCAAAACATAGATCGTGCGTCCCGTAGCGCGTCTTGCCAATTCTGTAGCAAGTTTAACCCTTTGCGCCTCGCCGCCGGACAGTGTCGTTGAGGGCTGTCCGAGTTTGATGTAATCAAGACCCACATCCCAAAGCGCCTGCAGCTTTGTCCGGATCTTCGGCAGATTCTCAAAAAAGCCCAGAGATTCCTCAACAGTCATATTCAGAACCTCGCTTATGTTTTTCCCCTTATACCGGACCTCTAGTGTTTCACGGTTATAGCGTTTTCCCTTGCATACCTCGCAGGGTACGTAGACATCCGGCAGAAAGTGCATTTCGATCTTGATGAGCCCATCGCCTGCGCAGGCTTCGCAGCGGCCTCCGCGCACATTAAATGAAAATCTGCCGGCAGAATACCCTCTGGATTTCGCATCCTGCGTCATAGCGAACAGTTCTCTGATATCGTTAAAGGTACCCGTATAGGTCGCCGGATTTGAACGCGGTGTCCTACCGATCGGCGATTGGTCGATATCGATGATTTTGTCAAGGTACTCGATTCCTTTGATCTGTGTATGCGCACCCGGCTTAATTTTCGTTCGGTTCAGTTCGGCCGCGAGCGCCCTGTAAACGATCATGTTGACCAAAGATGACTTGCCGCTGCCGGATACGCCGGTCACACACGTAAAAACCTCCAGTGGGAAACTGACGTCTATATGTTTAAGATTGTTTTCCGACGCGCCAAAAACCTCAAGATAATTCCCGCTGCCCTTCCTGCGTTCCTTTGGAACCGGAATGCACTTTTTCCTGCTCAGGTACTGACCGGTGATTGACGCTTCGCAATTCATTATTTCTTCCGGCACTCCCGCGCATACGATATGACCCCCGTGCACACCCGCTCCCGGTCCGACATCGACGATGTAATCGGCTGCCAGCATGGTCTCCTCGTCGTGCTCGACGACAACCAGCGTATTTCCGAGATCTCTTAGCCGCTTTAAGGTAACAAGAAGCTTCTTATTGTCTCTTTGATGCAGGCCTATACTTGGCTCGTCTAAAATATATAAAACACCCATCAGAGAAGAGCCGACTTGCGTCGCCAGCCGTATCCTCTGGCTTTCTCCGCCCGAGAGACTGCCCGACTGCCGGCTCAGTGTCAGGTACTCAAGTCCCACGCTACGCAAAAAACCAAGTCTCTCTCTGATTTCTTTGAGTATCCTGTCCGCGATCATTGCTCTGGTGCCGCCGAGCTTCAATTTCTCCAGAAAGAGCAAAGCATCGGTAACGGATTTTTCGGTAAAATCGGCAATATTGATGTCCCCTACCGTTACGGCAAGAACCTCATTTTTCAGGCGCCGTCCGTTGCAGTCCGGACAAGGATGCTCGGACATATACTGCTCCAGTTCATAACGCATCGAAGCGCTCTGTGTTTCTCTGTATCTTCTCTCAAGATTTCTGACAATACCCTCAAATGCCTGGTAAAGACTTCCGGTTCCCCGTTCTCTTTCATACTTTAACGTCAGCTTTTCACCTTTCGTCCCATATAAAAGCACGTCGATGACCTCAGGTGAAAGGTCTTTAATCGGTTCAGTCAGCTTAAAGCGATATTTCTTGGCAAGAGCCTCAAAATACATTCTGGAAATGCTGTCATTTTTGACATTCCCCCAGTTCGACGCGCATATCCCGCCCTCTAAAATTGACATGCTCTTGTTCGGTATTATGAGATCCGGATCTACCCTCAACTGGATACCGATCCCGCTGCAGGTTGGGCAGGCTCCGTATGGATTATTGAAGGAAAACGCCCTCGGAGCAAGCTCATCTATGCTGATCCCGCATTCCTCGCAGGCATAATTCTGCGAGAATAAGATTTCCCTTTCTTCGTCGACCACATCGACAATGATGATACCTCCGGTCAGTGCCGCAGCCGTTTCCACCGAATCCGTCAACCTTTGTCCGATATCCTCCCGGATGACCAATCTGTCCACGACGATCTCGATGTTGTGCTTAAGGTTTTTGTTCAGCTTTACATCTTCCGAAAGATCATAAATACTCCCGTCAACCCTGACACGCACATAACCGCTCTTGCGCGCGTCCTCAAATACTTTCTGGTACTCGCCTTTTCGGGCGCGCACCACCGGCGCAAGGATTTGGATTCGACAGCCGTCTCCCAACTGCATTAACTGGTCGATGATCTGGTCGATCGTCTGCTGCCTGATTTCCTTACCGCATACGGGACAATGGGGAATACCGATTCTCGCCCATAGCAAACGCAGGTAATCGTATATTTCAGTTACTGTCCCGACGGTGGAACGCGGGTTTTTCGACGTTGTCTTCTGGTCGATTGAGATCGCGGGTGACAACCCGTCTATGTACTCAACATCAGGCTTTTCCATCTGGCCCAGAAACTGACGGGCATAAGAAGACAGGGATTCGACATACCGTCTTTGCCCTTCTGCATAGATCGTATCGAACGCCAGCGACGATTTACCGCTTCCCGAAAGACCGGTAAATACCACCAGTTTTTCTCTCGGTATCTCGACGTCGATATTCTTCAGATTATTTTCCTTAGCTCCTTTAACCAATATGCTGTTTCTCATATTCTCTCCCTGAAGGTATTGCGGTATCTGCCGCAATGCTCGGTTTTCTTTTCGCATTTGCCAGCATCAGTTTTATCCTGTTTTCCTGATTGATTTTTGTCGCACCCGGGTCGTAATCTATGGCCACAATGTTCGATTCCGGATAGTCGTCCTTCAGCCTGCGTATCATGCCTTTGCCGACGATATGATTGGGCAGGCAACCGAAAGGTTGGGTGCATATGATGTTATTTGTGCCCTCATGGATCAGCTCCAGCATCTCACCGGTTAAAAGCCAGCCCTCTCCCATTTTATTGCCCGGTCCGAGGTAGTCTTTTGCCAGCTCCCTAATCGAGGAAAACGGGCTCGGTGCTCTAAAATCCGGATTTTTCTTTATCGCTTCAATCATGGCCTTCTGGCATTTCTCCGCATATCTTTGAAATATGCCGACTACAGTTTTTTTCAGCCTTGAACCTCCGTATAAATCCACATCCACATCCCTGTTGTTGATCTTAAATATCAGGAAATCGATCAGACCCGGTACAACAGGCTCCGCACCCTCAGACAGCAAAAACGCCTCCAGATTATTGTTCCCAAGCGGAGAGTATTTAATATAGATTTCTCCCACAATTCCGACCCGCACCTTGGGCTCTCCCATACGTTCAATGCTCGAAAAGTCCGCAACGATGCGCTTAAAATTCTTGACCATTTCCCTATAGGATAATTTCCCGGGTAATCGGAACTCCCCGACAAGCCTGTCTTCCCAGCGCTTTGCCAGAGCGTCCGTTGAGCCTTTATGCTTTTCGTACGGTCGGCACTGGTTTATCAGCAGCATCAGAATATCACCGTACATGATCGCATAAATAAACTGCCTGATCATTTTTATCGACAATGTAAAACCCGGATTTTTCTCAAGGCCTGATAAGTTCAGAGAAATGACCGGAACGAAATCAAGCTCCGCTTTTTTTAGGGCCCGCCTTAACAAATGGATATAATTCGATGCCCTGCAGCCGCCTCCGGTCTGTGTAATCAAAAGCGCCACCTTGTTCTTGTCGTACTCTCCTGAGTTCACCGCCTCAATAAACTGGCCGATGACCAGCAAAGCGGGATAGCAGGTATCGTTATGTACATATTTAAGGCCCGTATCCACAATGCCTCTATGATTTGACGTCAGTGTCTCACATGAATAACCATGCAGCTTCAGGCATTTTTCAAGCATCGCAAAATGAATCGGAAGCATCTGCGGAATCAGCAGTGTGTACTCCTTCTTCATCTCCTTAGTGAACAGAAGTCTTCCGTTCTTATCGTAAACAAGCTTTGCCATCTTATGCTCCGATTTCTTCGCTTTTTTCTTGTTTTCGTGCCTCGATTGCGGCAATCAGGCTTCTGAGCCTTATCTTAATCGCACCGAGATTATTGATATCGTCAATCTTGATTGGTGTGTACAATTTGCCGCCTTGTTCAAGGATATCCCGCAGTTCGTCAGTCGTTATCGCATCAGTCCCGCAACCGAAGGAAACCAGCTGGATCATCTGCATATCCGGCTGCGTACACACATATCGTGCAGCGTCATACATTCTTGCCTGATAGGTCCATTGATTTAAAACCTTCCGGCTCTGCTTTTCCATATGGTGGGCAACGCAGTCCTCTGTAATCAAAACCAGGTCGAGCGAACCGATGAGCTCGTTTATGCCGTGATTGATCTCCGGATCAATATGATACGGACGCCCCGCCGCGACAAGGATCGTCTTTCCCTTTTCTCTTGCAAAAGCTATGTATTCTTCGCCTTTTTCGATAATTTCTTCTTTATATCGGCGATACGCTTCATAGGCCTTATCTACCGCAAATCCCGTCTGCTTTGCCGGGATATTGAATGTCTTGAGCATAAATGCGCAGATGCGTTTCTTGAAATCCCGCGGTCTGTGAAGGCCCACATAAGGGCAAAGAAATTTAACCTTCTTCAAACGCGCAATATTGGCCTTAAGAAGCTCCGGATAATATGCCACAACCGGACAGTTGTAATGGTTGTCGCCTCTACCCTCGTCAAAATTATACGGCATACAGGGATAGAAGATCTTATCCGCACCCATATCCAAAAGGTCCTCGATGTGTCCGTGCACCAGCTTTGCCGGATAACAAACCGTATCGGACGGAATGGTATGTTGTCCTTTTTTATATTGCTCCCTTGTCGATACCGGTGACAGCATGACCTCAAAATTCAGTGAGGTGAAGAAAGTAAACCAGAACGGCAGGTTTTCAAACATATTTAAACCAAATGGAATTCCGATTGTACCCGCAGAACCGTCTCCGGTTCCTTTTCCGCACATTTCCGACAATCTCTCCATTTTATATTGAAACATATCGGGTATGTACGTTTTTTTGTAACCGAGCGGCTTTGAGCACCTGTTGCCGGAAATAAACCTGCGGCCGCCGTCAAATTGATTAATGGTGAGACTGCAGCGATTCGTACATCCGCCGCAGACCGACGGCTTCGCTTGATGTGAAAAGGCGGCCAGCGCTTCGGTGTCAAGTGTTGCGGATGTTTTAATGCCCGCCTCAGCGGCAAAAAGCGCGGCTCCGTATGCGCCCATCAGGCCCGCAATGGCCGGCCTCGTGACATTGCGTCCGATTTCGATTTCAAAGCAACGAAGTACGGCATCGTTCAGAAAAGTCCCGCCCTGTACAACAATGTTTTTGCCCAGATCGTCCGGTGACGAAGCACGGATAACCTTGTAGATGGCATTTTTTACAATGGATACAGATAATCCTGCGGAAATATCCTCTACGCTTGCACCTTCCTTCTGCGCCTGCTTAACCGATGAATTCATAAAAACCGTGCAGCGGGAACCCAGATTGACGGGATGCTTATCCATGATGCCCAGTTCGGCAAACTCGCTTATTTCATAACCGAGCGCTTTTGCAAAGGATTCGATGAAGCTTCCGCAGCCGGAGGAACAGGCTTCATTGAGCATAATGCTGTCCACCGCCCCGTTCCGGATCTTAAAGCATTTCATGTCCTGCCCGCCGATATCGATGATAAAATCTACCTTGGGATCAAAGCGCTGCGCCGCTTTCAGGTGCGCAATCGTTTCGACAAGGCCACAATCGATATGAAACGCGCTGCGGATCAATTCCTCGCCGTATCCGGTCACGGCGCTGCCTGAAATTTTTATCCTGTCGCCGCAAAGAGCGCGGATTTTCTTCAGTTCTTCGTGAACAATGGTAACCGGACTGCCCTTATTTGAATCATAATAAGTATATAATAGTCCGCCGTCGGGCGTGGTCAGCACCATTTTTGTCGTCGTGCTTCCCGCATCTATGCCCAAAAATGCGTCTCCGGAATACGCCATGATATCATATGCAGGCGGCATTGCCTGTTTATGCCGTTTTTTAAAGTCTTCATATTCCGCTTCCGTATTGAATAATGGCGGCATTGTATCGGTCAAAACAGTTTCGGTTACGCTGTCTTCCAAACGCGTTATGATTTGTTCATACGCCATTTCCGGATAATCTTCCGCACACAGCGCGGCGCCGATAGCGGCAAAGCAGTCCGCATTTTCCGGAAAGACGGCGTTTTCTTCTGTCAGGTCCAGTGTTTCCGTGAATCGATTTCTGAGGCCTTTCAGAAAATGCAAAGGACCGCCAAGGAATACAATCTTGCCCTTAAGCTCCTTACCCTGTGTAAGACCGGATACGGTCTGATCCACAACTGCCTGAAAAATGGAAGCAGCTATATCCGCCTTGCGTCCGCCCTGGTTCAGGATCGGCTGAATATCGGACTTTGCGAAAACGCCGCATCGGGATGCGATTGGATAGATCCTTGTATAATTCAATGAAAGGGTGTCGAGTTCTCCTGCCGAAAGGTTCAGCAGCGTCGCCATCTGGTCGATAAACGCGCCGGTCCCGCCCGCGCAGGAACCATTCATGCGCTCCTCAAGGCCGCCAGTGAAAAAAATAATTTTTGCATCCTCGCCGCCAAGTTCGATCACGGCATCGGCGTCCGGAATATACCGGTTTACCGCCGCGCCCGTCGCGAAGACCTCCTGGACAAAGGGAATACCGCTGGCTTTTGATACGCCCAGCCCCGCGGACCCCGTGATCAAGACCTTCACTTCGCAGCCGGAAAGCAGCCCGGATACTCTACGCAGATTATCCGCTGCTTTTTCCCTTACCTTTGAAAAGTGCCGTTCATATGAGCGAAATAAAAGCTCGCCATGTTCATCCAGAACAACTACCTTAACCGTTGTGGAACCTATATCAATACCGACCTTATAATTCATCGCCGCTTCCTTTTTTGTGTGGATTCTCCTGTAAATAATCATCTTTTTTGTTACGGGCTTATAAAAACCTAAAGTTCATTATACACCCGCAGCGCATCCGATTCAATTGTCATTTGTGCTATAAGGCATACGCGCTTTATCTGAAATCACAAAGCTGTATTTTATAATTATATAATACATATGTTCGCCTTGCAATACATATTAAACAGAAAATTGCACTCTGAAAAAAGCGCTCCGGCAATTTGCCGGAGCCGCTTTTCCCGAAATCCAACGCTGCGTGCTTAACCCTTTCTTTTCGGAATGATCTCAATCCAGTAACCATCCGGGTCTTCGATGAAATAGATGCCCATTGCCTTGTTTTCAAAGCATACACAGCCCATATTTTTGTGTTTTTTCAGCGCCTCTGTAATGTTTTCCACGCACATGGCCAGATGAATTTCATTGTCGCCAAGATCATAAGGTTCCGTTCTGTCACTCAGCCAGGTAAGTTCAAGCTGATGGGACGTCCTTCCATCTCCCAAAAAAGCGATGGTAAAGCTCTTGTCCGGCGCTTCAATCCGGCGCAGCTCAATAAGCCCGAGAGCTTCCTTATAAAAAGCGATGCTTTTTTGAAGATCCAATACATTGAAGTTGTTATGCATAAACGTAAATTCCATATTTTTCTCCTTATCTTTTACTTACCAACCTGTCGGTCAGTTTTGGTTTGCAGGTATTTTACCATGATATTATTTATATTCCCATCTTTTTATTCGATTTGTGCCTGGATGCCCGCAGACCTATAGCAAAACCCGCGTAATGGCTTATATGTTTATTTTAATGTATAAAACCTGACAACAGTATGTCATATTTTTCTTACATTCTTTCCGGACAGTCTATGCCGAGCAGCGACATTCCCGTTTTGATAACGATTTTCACCGCCGCGCACAAACTTAGCCGTGCCCGGCGTATCGGCATTTCTACAGATAATATTGGGTTTGCATGATAAAACTGATTAAAGGATTTGACCAGTTCGAGCAGATATTTTGACAGGATTGACGGTTCGTACTCTTCCGCAGCCTCTTGAATGATCAGCGGAAATGCGGACAGCAGCTTAACCGTATCAAATGACATATCATCAGTCAGAACCGAGAAGTCAATATCCGAAAAAGTCACCTTGCCCGCTTTGCGCAGAATGCTTCCGATTCTTGCGTGTGTATACTGAATATAACAGGAAGTCTCCCCTTCAAAGCTCAGAACCTTATCAAGTGAAAAAACGACATCTTTTGCCTTTGCGTTTTTCAGCGCGCTGAATTTTACCGCACCGATGCCGATTGCCTTTGCGGTCTCCTCCTTGTCCTCAAGGCCGGGGCTACGCCGGCGAATAATTTCCAGAGAAAAAGAAACAACTTCGGTAATAACATCGTCTAGATAAACGACATTCCCTTTTCTGGTGCTCATTGGTCCCGTTTCCAGGCTGATATAGCCGTTTGCCACATGCACAAGCCTCTTCGACCAACCGTGTCCCATCAGTTCTAAAACCTTGCTCATCTGTCGGAAGTGCAGGGTCTGTTGCGTGCTGACGCAGTACAGTATTTTATCAGAGTCATAGGTCATCTTTCTGTAAAACGCCGCCGCTATATCGCGTGTCGCGTAAAGTGTAGCGCCGTCGGACCGCAAAATGATACAGGGCGGCATGTTATATTTCGTCAGGTCAACGATCTGTGCGCCTTGATCCGAAATCAGTAGTTTTTTTCTTTAAGTTCATCGATGATGGTATCTGTTTTATCGGAATAAAAGCTCTCCCCGTCCCAGGAATCAAACTCGATCTTCAATGTACCGAGAATCTTCTTGAATTCAGCAATACTGATTTCTCTGAACCATTGCCAGAGCGAAACATATTCCTCTACTCCGTCCTCAATGGCCTTGAACGCGGCTCTGGCCTCATCGTTTAGCGATACGTCTGTTTCAACTTCGTTATGGAACCTGACATAAATCTCAACAAGCTCTTTGATCGGGTTTTTCAAGATTTTTTCCCTGTCACCCCACTTACGGAACGCAACGACCAGCTTTCCGAACTGAGTCCCCCAGTCGCCAAGGTGATTGATGCCAACGCAGCGGTAACCCAGAAAACCGTAAATTTTCTTCAGCGAGTCTCCGATGACCGTCGTGGGTAGATGTCCCATATGGAACGGCTTTGCGATATTCGCCGAACAGTAATCGATCACAACCGTTTTTCCCGTGCCGGTATCGGACCGGCCGTAATCGCCGCCACACGCGCTAATTGAATTTAGAACAGACTTAATAACGCTGCTCTGTCGCAGTAAAAATTCAAATATGCACCTGCTGTTTCAATTTGAATTATTTCGTCCGGTTTTGTTATGTCAGCTTTCAGCTCAGCCGCGATCATTTCCGGCGCTTTACCCGTTGTTTTGGAAAGGGGGAAGCAAGGAAACGAAAAATCACCCAGGTCTTTTCCGGGCGGCGTTTCAATCAATTTTTCGATGATAGCTGTATCCAAACCCGTCTTTAATACAATGGCCTTTGCTATTTTCTTTTTGATTTCCTGCATGTATTACGCCTTCTTTCCGTTTAAAACAAAAAACTCCTGTCTCATCAAGAGACGGAGTTTCCGCGGTACCACTCTCATTAGCGCAAATTTATCCTTTTGCGCTCACTTTACGCCCATATCGCAGGCCTGCGTTCTCCATACTTCAATTTCCGGAGAATTCTCCACAGTTCTATTCCTATCCGTATCGTTGCCGGGCTTGCACCCTCTCCGGCTCGCTTAAACGATTGACGGAACGTACTTCTCTGTATCATCGCGCTGACAATATTCGGTTTTCATTTAGTATAAACAGGATTAAACAATAATTCAAGTAATATATCATTTTTGTTAAGATTTGTATAAAATAACCGGCTGTGGAGAAAGGATGAAAACATTGAGGAAGAAAGCAGGCTTGATCGCCTTTATGTTGTTGTTTCTTGCACTCTTACCGGCCTGCGCGAACCGGCAGGCGCAGCCTTCGCTGTCGTCATACGCACAAAACACGGTCGTGCTGCCGGGAAGCCTTTTTCCCGATACGGGCTACATGCCGCCGTCCTTTCCTCCGCGTTACTTTGCGGAGACTACCCTGGCGCTGAAGCCCGGTCCGGACTACGGCCGGATCTGGCCTTATATCGGCGGATACGCAGAGTTGTACTGGATGCAGGGCGAACTGATCGGCCTGTGCGATGATGCCGGAAAAATTATCTGTGATCCTGTTTACAGCACCTGCTCAATCATCGAACAAAACGGGAAGCGCTTGTATGTCCTGCAAAAAAACCGCAGAGGTGAAAACGGCGAAAATGTGTCTTCCATAACACTCGCCGGACTTGACGGCAGCTGGGCAAGCGAATTTGACGGCATACGTT
>JAAYJC010000058.1 GCA_012523085.1 Clostridiales bacterium | reverse complement strand
TGTCGTATTCAAAATATAAGGTGTTAAGCTCCGAAACGGCAGCTCCCTTCTCGTGAAGCGCAAAATACCATTGCGCAAGGCACTTCGCCGTAGCGGCGTCGCTTAAGTCCTCCGGTACACCAAGCCGCCATTTTCCCGACTGCGATAGGTCTTCCATGACGAGCGCCGCTTCTCCGAAAGTCAGAATCCTGATCGTTGGTATCCCGCTCCGGATCAAAATGCGATAATTGAGAATTTCCCGCCTGTCTTCCTCGTTCTTAAAATACTTGACTACAGCAGGCATCTCGCCATACCGACAACTGTAAACGTGTACGCCCCGTTTTGAACGAATAAGTTTAAAGCTGTGAATCTTCGTGTCCGATGCGTTTTGCAGATCTTTCGAAATGCGGTCCGTGATTTCAGGGTCCGGCTTGACCGGACGCAATTGTGTTGTTTGCATAAATCCTCCCATTTGCCGGAGGGTTATATTTCGTTCACCCTCCTTGATTTGGTTTCGGCATTTATACGCTTGTATTTCATCTGAAACACCCTTCTTTCTAAAACATATGTTACTGCAGTCACTATGTGTCACATCCGTGAATTTCTTTTTTACGGCTTATGTACAAATATCGAAACTGAATGCGGGCATTGAAGATTTAACTCCATCTCAATAAACGCATCAATGATAAACCCCGCGCTTTCCATTTCCCTAATATACCCGTCCTTTGTTCGCTCCCGCCCCGGAACAAGCGGAATGTGCACCTCGATTGTTTTGCCGTTGTTGACGATTGTCTGTTTTAATGGCGTAGCATAATCGCTGCCCGTAACGGTTATCCATTCCTCAATTAATCGGATAATGCCTTCCGGTGCTTTTTCACCGTACAACTCCCGGAAAAACAGCATGGGTGCCCCGCCGCGCAAACAACCATAAGCATTTGACAGGTATTTCATCCTGTCCGAATCGGGAATGAGCATATGCAGCCCCATACAATCAAGTGCCGCGTCAAATGTGCCGTGTACACGTTGATTGACCATATCCAGCAAGGAAACGGAAGCATTCTCATAATCTGCAAGCGCCGCTCTTGCTTTATGAACAGCGGTCGGTGCGATATCCACGCCGTGATAAACGCAGCCGAGTTCTGACAGTATCTCTCCCCCGGCCCCTTCCCCGCAGGCAAATTCAATGACGCTTTTCCCTTTCAATTCATGTGCGTTTACCCAGCTTGTCAGTGTCCCGACAAGAATTTCATCATTCGGTGTATGGCCCCACCGCTCAAAGCCCGCTTCGTAAACGCTTTGATAGCGGCTTTCATATGCCAGATAATACAGTTCTTTTATCATCTTTGCCTCCTTCAATAGCGCTGTCGGGATTTTAAGCTGCCTTTGAATGGATCTGGTCGAAAATATGACCACTATTGAAGTGAGTGTCAACAGTCGCTCTCCATGAGAAGAGCGACTGCTCATACCAATTCTTATTAGCCGCGGAATTATTCCGGTCTTCCGTAACGATCCGCGAAAAACACAAAGCATCCTGCCGTCCAACCCGAGTTGAACAAGTCTTTCTCAGCAAAGAAATGAATACTCTGATCCTCAACCTGCCCGGTCATGGAATTATGGATATGCATCATCCTGTTTTGAGTCAGTGTGTTGAGGTATTCGGTTGCGATGAGCTTTGCCAGATCCGGCCTTCCGCAGCATTCCAACCCATAGGCCATCAACGCCTGTACGGGCGTGTCAATGCTGCCGCCGCACCAGTTGTTGGTGAAATAGGGGCTGTTCTGGTTTTCCGAAGTCAGCCCAAAGGGTGTGTTGAAGCCGGGCTGATTGAAAATCAGCGAAATTGTCTTGTCTATGATCTCCGGCGGCAGTCTTTTCCCGAGAACAAGCGTACAGTTGGGCACCATGCTCGTTATCCCGCCGCGCTCTCCGGTCACGGTGTTCACCGCCGTCCAGCCGTCGGGCGTCCAGAACATATCGATGATTTTCTTGATTGTTTCCTTCGATTTGTTCTCCCAGTACAGACAGATATCTTCGCTTTTGCCGATCATGCGCCCGAGCTTCGCCAATGCTTCCTGCTGAAGCGCAAGATATGCATTGACATCGGGGCTTGCCAGCGGAAACCCAAGCCTGAAATAAGATGCAGCCTCCCAGCCCGTTTCGGCAGCGCTGTGGTTTTCAAAAATACCGTCATGGTCAAGATCCCTGTACTCAAGATGAAATTTTGTCCATTTTTCCATACCGTTCCAGAGATAGACAAGCTCCTCCTTCGGCAGCTTAGTCAGGTCGTGGTGTTCCATCAGCCATAGGAACCCCAGGCCCTGTACGGGCGGCTTCATTGTCTCGCCCGGACCTTTATAGGCCAGCGAGTCCGCAATGCGGCCGGTCGAGTCCTGGTAGTCAAAACAGGACAGCAGCATCTCCCAGGCAAATTTCAAATCGTGTCCTGAAAGGAAGAACGCGTGCATGCCATGCTGCCAGGAAAACGCCGCCTCAAAGCTTGACCGGATCATTTTAATCATCCGGCGTTTGTAGACAGTCTCGCCGTCCGGGACTACGGTGAGCCCCCAAAGCGTCCAAAGCGCCTGTTCACCTCTGTGTCTGTACTTTTCCGGTAGTTCAGGTGCGATGCTGCGTGCAAATCCATCATAGTCGGCTTTTACATTAGCAAGGCACTGATCGTAGCTCATATAGGCATCGCGTTTCTTCGGGTCCACAAGAGACTCTTCCATGTTAAGCTCGATAACACCGTCGCCGTCAGGTATTAAATCAATTCCGCCGTTGGGTGCGCTTCTGAGCGTTCCCCGCTCCGGCACAAACAGCATGAAATAGTTGCCGAAATTGGCTTTCCATGAGCCGTCCAGCAGATCAAACGAGCTGCCGCTCATAAAGCCCGCCGTCAGCGGGCTGATCCTGAGCGTAAGCCCGTCTCTGCCTATGCATTTGGCGTATTTATAATCCCCGATGCAAAACCGTACATTTCCCTGTTCGCACTCGAAAATCAGTTCATAGGGCGTTGTCGAAATAACGCTTCTTTGACACTCTCCGTCTTTTAAAAGCTCAAGCCTTATTTGTCTGAAATGGTTGTCCGCCAGAATGCTTCCGTTATTCCTGTCGTTGGGACGCATTCGGGACGTAGAAATCCAAAGCTGCGCCTCACCCGCTTCTCTGCTGCCGCCATTGGCGTTGGCCAGACTGATATACGAGCCGCGCCTTGAAAACGGCATATCCAGCGGATCCACAAAGGTTTTTGCTGTTAACATAAATCCACATCCTTTAGAATAATGGGTATAATACCAATCTCCATACGTGCAGAGATTGGTATTATTGGTCCTAAACGCATCATCTCTTTAAGAAATGCTTCGTCCGGTTTCTTTGTTTTAAAATTAAAACCGTCCCTGCGTTATTTCCTGCCGATTTTCTTGATCATGCAGCCGAATTTTTCTTTTAACGCCGCCATCGTTTCCGGTTTTTTTGCGCGCTCGGGTTCGTAATAGAGGATGGAAGAGCGGTCTTGAAGGAAGGCATACCAGCGCGTCTTTCCGGCAATATCATACATAACGGCATTGCTCTTCGCTACGATACTATGAGACGCAAATTTCGGGATCTTTACGACGCATTCCGGATAGGCGACAAATGTCTCGTCATAAACGGTGAACTCAACTTCTCCCGCCGTAACATAATACATCTCGGTTTCCAGCGGGTACTCAACCCATTCGGCATAAAAACCGGGCTCCATCTCGACGCCCCACAGTTCGTTGACACCGCCGTTCTCCCAGCGGGCTGTGATCATCTTCATTGTTGCGCCGTCAAGCTTGAATTCCGCCATAGGCCTGCTGATATTCCTGACATTCGGGCACTGTTCGGGCGGGACCTCGACCCATTCGGGTGCTTCGCGCATGTAAATGTCCCCGGGGCCCATCATGTATTTTGTAAAATTCGGATCCTGCATCGCATTGGGCTTTTTAGCCCTGAGTATTGCGATTACGGGCGAATTGTCGCTGTTTCCGAGATCGTGGAAAAACCCTCTGTACTTGGTCGGGGCGCGGAAGTTCATGCCATGCGCTTCATACGGCTGCAAATGAATAATGTTTCCGGGTGCGACATAGGTCTTCTTGCCGTTGATGTAGAGGTCCAGTCCGCCGCTGTCCACAAAGAAATCCTCGTAACCGATCCGGTGCTCATGACAATGCAGCTCGCTCGGTTTGGACGACTTACCCGGGTACATGACCGAATCGGTGACGCACAGCTCCTTGTGCGGGCCTTCCGGCATATTGATTGTACGCTGATCTTCCCCCTTGTGGCCGTCAGGGCCAAAGAGTTCGATCGGATAAAGCCAGTTTTCCCTGTCGTTCAGATCGATCAAATATGGGTGTTTCATTGGTCTTCCCTCCTCTGTTATATTCACATATTTATTGCCTGTCAAGTCAAATGAGATAGGGGTTCGGATCGGTCAAAAACTTGCTGTCGATATCCCTGAGCCTGCCATATGCCCCGAACATCAGATGCAGAGGCGTATCCACACCGTCTCTTGTTGCGGTCCCGAAGGTGCGTCCGACCTGATAAACGCGTTTATAGTTCTGCAGCATACACATCGTGTTGCTGCGAAACCCCATCGCTTCGGCGATAAGCTTTTCTGCGTTGGATTCAGTCAGGCTGAACAGATACATGCCTTCTTTGATTTTTATGTACGCCGTAGGCTCATCGGAAGACGGCAGTTTTTGAAGGGCTTCGTTAAAAGACTGTGCAGATGCCTTTTCGGGCGGATAAGTGATACGGTAATAATCCGAGCAATAGTAGATATGCACCGTCTCCATCATACCGTAGTTCCATTGTACAACATTGCCGTTCAGGTCGTCTGTAAAGCCATGGCGGGGATAAACCCTATATTCCACACCTTCACGCTTAATAGCACCGAACTCATATTTCGGCGCAATCAAATATGGGTATCTCGGATTATCGCCGATTCTGGACAAGATGCGTGTGCAAAGCCAGTTTTCCTTGTCAATCACGAATGTATGGTTTTCACGTTGCTGAACGTCCTGAAGATCAAAGGATAAAAGATATGTTGTCTCGTCCCCCTTCACACACAAATAATCCGCCTTTGCAGGCTCCTTGCCGGCGAAGTTCCACTCCAGCGTTTTCTCATCGATGAACTTGAGTTCGTAATCAAAGCCGTCGTCCATCTCAAAATAGAAGCTTTGTCCGGCCAGTTCAAAGCAGAGCGGCGGGCAAAACTGATCGATTCCGCCGGTCTTTCCCTCAGTAAACTTCCGCATGTCCATAACAAATTCAGCCTCCTTAACCTTGTGTACTATGAATTTTCCGAATGGATTGTTTTCCTTATTATATATGCTTTCACAGCCAAATGAAAGAAAAATCTACGAATAATTTTCTAAATATAGAAATGCCTTCAAGAAAAAAAGCTGTCGCTAAACGGCAACGGGAAATTATCCCCGTTAGCGATGTTAACCTCTTGAACAATATTGAATGGAGGTTATCGCCCGCCGTTTGCAACAGCTTGTTCTGTTATGTTTATTAAAGCCAGGGGGCGCAAAGCGCCTAGCTATTATGGGTGCTTCAGCGCTTGCTATTTACGGGCGCTTCAGCGCCTAGCTATTATGGGTGCTTCAGCGCTTGCTATTACGGGCGCTTCAGCGCCTAGCTGCTATGGGTGCTTCAGCGCTTGCTATTACGGGCGCTTCAGCGCTAAGCCACTACGAGCGCTTCAGCGTCCACATGACTATAATACTGTTCTTCAGTCTAAATTAAAGAACAGTATTAGTTATATCGGTTGAGGTAAAGCTCGGTTATTTCGTTCAGCCTAAGTCATGCTTTGGAATCAATAACGTTTTTTTGTTTCCAGTGTCCTGGGTATTTTGTATGTATCTTGATAAACGCCTAGCTTCGCATTGAGGTCACGATAAAACCCGGAAGACATCTTGAAACCTGTTTTTCCGTTATTCAGAATGATATCTGCGTACGCCTGGTTCCTTCTCGGTGCCCTACTGTTTACGGAGCTGGCTCCTTCCATTTCCCATAATATCGCCCGGATATCCTCCCTTTTGATATTTTGCGTTTTGAAGGCTGTCTTTGTGACAATCCCGTTTTCATACAAATAAACACCGCTCAGTACAATTTGCTTAAAGCTGTAGAGCAACAGAGCTACGCCGACAACCACCAGCACAATCGGCAAAAATAACTTAGATTTGCCGCTGATTGCTGATATCATGTTGCCGATACCTACCCCAAAAAAAATGATCCCCAAAACCAGAGGCCCGACAGAAACAAACGGAAATGTGCGTATACTATCAATTTTCTCACCAAATTCGTTTTCCAAAGTGTTTTCCTCCTTATTGTCGTCTGAATTGCATTTACAAGTTTAACACATATTTAGTAATATTTCATCTGAAATTTTTGATTTGTTTTATTTAATATCAATCATTCACGTACTCTTGTTTCAAGACAATCGGGATTCGTATACCATACATAACCATTATCGCATGTATGCCGGAATAAAACGCGTTGTTATTTTCTTATAACCATGATAAAATCACATAATCTCGTTTTATTTCGCATGTTAAACATGAGAGACAGCATGGAAAAATACCCGAAACAGCATTCCGCTGCACTGCATACCTCCATGCGGTTTTCCTGAAGTTTTGTGTTTAAACGAAATGGAAGTTTATCATGTCCGAACCGAACAGATATTACCGATCCGGTGACGACTGGCTGGGAAACCCGCCCATTATCAGTGACAGCGAAATTGCCGGGACTTTTTCCGCCGACATCATCGTGCTGGGCGGCGGTCACGCAGGCATGCAGCTTGCCGTGCGAGGCGCGCAACTTGGCCTTTCCATGGTTGTTATAGAATCTCAGGAAGAAGAGAAACACCGCTACCTCGGAGAAGATTTCGGCGTCCGGTATTCAAAATGGGCAGCTGAAAAGGCTTCGGTCCATACGACACGGGCGAAGTCATATACGAATACATCAAACGTTCCGCAGGCTGCGTCAATCCTGATATTGTCGCAGCCTATGTGAAAAATGCGGGCAGGATGTTCGACAACATGATCGATATTGTCTTAGAATCCGATAAAGGGCCTGTATGTCGCCGGAAACATGCTGGGGTAAAGGTTCGGCATCGACTATGTAACGCTCTGCGCGGGTAGTTCAATCGGCTCTGCGATGACAAACGGTTTTGTCTTGCTGAATTCCTGGCCGGCGATTGAGGTGTCGCTAAACCCTGAGATTACCCGCAGTTCCTGCCTTGTCGGTTTAGTCCGCACGTTTTGTGTCAAATATAAACAGCTTGCTATTTGGCTGTTTGTCTTGTAAAATGATGATATGAAGTAAGCGATGCGCCTAATTGGCGTCAGGAAAGGAATGATTGTTTATATGGCTGATTTAGCTGGGATAAACGGGCAAAGAGAGCATTTCAGAGTTGTCGGAAAACCTAATCTGCCCGGAAAATTATCCTACGCCCTTGCGACCGGCGTTGCGAAATTCGGCGTAGATTATATCGTACCGAATATGCTCGAGGCTAAGTTCCTGCGCAGCCCTTATGCGAATGCAAAGGTTGTCAGCGTGGATACCACAAAAGCCCGGGCTGTTCCGGGTGTTGCGGATATTGTCACATGGGAGGATGAGGATATCAAAAACCTGCGCAGCTTTGGTGAGAGCTTCGGACCGCGCAGGCCTTGGCTTGATAATATAGCCGATTATGAGGGCGCAGAGGTAGCAGTCATCGTCGTTGCCGAGAATGCCGACATCTGTGATGAAGCCTTAAAACTGTTGGATGTTAAATGGGAGATCCTGCCGCATATTGTCAATGTGCTCGACGGCAGAAAAGACGATGCGCCGATTATCAGACAAGCCAAAGAAAAACCCCCGTCTTTCGGTGCGCCCGGATTCGGCGTCGATAAAAACCCGCCTAAAAAGGGAAATGTTTCATACTCCAATCTGGTAGCGGGCGATATAGAAGCAGGATTCAAAGAAGCCGATCATGTCCTTGAATATGAGCTGACGTTGCCCGCCTTTGCATCCCGTTTCCCCAATCCCGCCGGTTCTGTCGCATGGTGGTATGATGATTTTTATCACGGAGAGGGGAAGAGCCTGCATATTGAAGGCGCGGTTCGTGAAAGAAGAGCCATCAGCAATATGTACCGGATACCCTTGGAAAAGACAGTGCAGGAAGGCCTGTTCATGGGCGGAAAGTACTGTGACTGGGGACTTCGTAAATCCCAGGAGATTACACCTCTTCTGGCCAAAAGGACGGGACGTCCCGTTCGTTGCGTCAATACGCGCGAAGAGTCCTTCGAATTTATCATGAAAGAGCGTTATATGTACTTGAAGGTCGGTTACAAGGATAACGGTCTTGTTACCGCAATTGATGATTTCTCAATAGCAGACGGCGGTTCGGAAGGAAGCTCCTCCTTCGGTACCTCAGGCGACCAGAGGTACGGACCGTATACGACGTTTAAATGCCCGAATATCAGGCAGACAATGGAGATTGTGGACACCAACCGCGGCATCATGTATGTCAGCGGCCAACACTGCCCGTTTAACTGGGATTCCGGTATGATGGCCATCTATCTGATCGCGGAAGAGCTCGGAATGGACCCGATCGAAGTCGCAAGGATCAATCTGCACGGACCAACATCACAGGAGGATCCAAATCCCGTACCCAGTTTCGAGGCCTGTATTGCCGAAGGCAAAAAGATGATGGATTGGAACTGGCATGCCTCCGGTACAAAGAAGCTCCCGGACGGCAGAATGCACGGCATGAGCTTCCGATATCAGATGTGTCCGCGCCATGCCTTTTCCGGCTACGATGTCAAGCTTGAGTTTCGCGACGGAGAGGTTCATCTGCCGACACAGGGTCCGATCTTCGGTGTATACGCGGTGGAAGCCAATGCGATGGTTGTTGCGGAAGAGCTTGGCCTGGAATACGAGGACGTTCATATTGACTTTGACTATCGAGAGAAATTCACGCCTGTGGGCGGCGGTTCGGACGGAACCACAGCCTCAGCTTGGGCTACGAAAGAGTGTGCGAATATTCTGAAACAAAAGATATTGGAAGCCACCATCGAGGAAGCGGACAATCCCCCCGCACCGAGCTTCTTTGCCAAACCGAAGGATCCCAGTCCGTTTAAGGGTATGAAGCCCGAGGATCTGGATTTGGCAGATGGGAAAGTCATCCTAAAGACCGATCCCAATATCAGCATTCCATTAAAGGATGCTACATCGAAAAACCTGTTCGCTACCTATTCCGGAAAGCCGCCGACGTCGCTTTGGACTTTGGGCATGGGAAAAATGTTGGACACCATGAATACGGCTTATTGCGAGGTGGCTGTCGACACAACCACAGGAGAGGTCGAGATATTGAAAATGGGCGTCGTAGCCGACCCCGGCAAGGTCATGCGTCTGACATCATTGGAGAGCCAGATTGATCAGGTCATGTATTTCAGCCAAGGCTGCCAGCTTCTGGAGGACTATGTCTACGACGAGAGAACCGGTGTAAAACTCAACAACAACATGATCGATTATAAAATGCCGTCGCTGAAGGATGTACCGGAGATAGATCGCAGATTCCTTGAAACACGGGCGGGAAACGCCGCATATGGCGCCAACGGGATCAGCCATTCGCTGGCTAATACGCATCTTATCATTATTGCGATACATAATGCCATCGGTGTCTGGGTTGATCCGCCAGCGACACCCGACAAAATATTAAAAGCGTTGGACAAATTGTAAGATAAATACAGTTTAAAAAAGGGGGTTTTCACCCCCTTTTCTTTTTGCCATGTGAAACCCTCGCACGGAAGTTTCCTGTTTTCAACCTCCGTTAGAAATAAGCTCAAACATCGGGTTATTTACAAATATTCGCATTTTGAATTATAATGCATGCGGGGCGATGCGCTATGAGAAACCAAATCGGCAAAAGAATTGCCGAACTCAGAAAGTCTTTTTGTATGAACCAGGAAGAGCTTGCTTCAAAGCTCGGCGTCACTTTTCAGGCGATCAGCAAATGGGAAACGGGCGCAACATATCCGGATATTGAGCTTCTTCCGATAATCTCGCAGCACTTTCATGTCAGCGTTGATTATCTGCTTCTGGGTGACGAAATGCGCAGCAGAAATTACTACGATCAGCGATATCGGCAGGAAGAATACTACTGGGGTTTTCAGCCGTCTGATTTATGTTATCTGGTCTTAAAAAGCATGCCGCCGATTGGCCGGCTGCGCTTGCTGGACTTAGGTTGCGGCGAGGGCAAGGACGCGGTGTTCTTTGCCAGAAACGGTTATGATGTTACTGCATTTGATCTGGCGGAATCCGGTATAGAGAAAACGGTAAAGCTGGCCGAGCAAATCGGTGTCGAGGTCAACGCTTTTGTGGCCGATATCAACGCATTCAGACTTGATACACAGTTCGACATCATCTATTCAAACGGTGTTTTGAACTATATCCCGCCGGAACGCAGGAAAGCTGTTTTCGAAAATTATCAGCGGTATACCGCCGACAATGGGATCAATATCCTGTCAGCGTTTATTACCAAACCGTTTATCGAATCATCACCGGAAAAGGAGACAAATTCCTTTATGTGGCACTCCGGAGAGCTGTTCTCGCTTTACCGTGACTGGCGTCTGGATGTCTGTGAGGAAACCATCTTTGATTACCTGTCCTCAGGTATCCCACACAAGCACGCTGTTAACCGGATACTGGCGAAGAAGGTCGGTACATAAGTGCCTCGACATAAATACCCTTCGGATAAAACAATAAAGTCGGCTGGTTTTCATGATATGATCCCTTAAACAGATAAGGGACATATTTCTACCGGCTTATTCTTATGACTTATTAACAAAAAAAGAGGTGAAACTCTCACCTCTTACTCTTTAATCATTATTTCTGCGTATAAAATATAGACCTTGATACTTCACATCAACTATAAATTTATATTACATGGCAAATGTCAACTTGTCAAGCATTCTTATGAAAACCTGAGAAAATCAGGATTTATCAACGCCCGCTTTGTCGGAAGGTATCACAGCCGCTTTGGCCGCCTTTGTGTTCCGATCAAGCATCGTATAAACTGGGAAACCGGTTATGCGGATGAAAAAGAAAATGGGAGGTAAGCATGGCGCAGATTCTTCTTGATTCTATTGACAAGCGTTTCAAGGTTTATGAGCGCCCCGACGGAAAGTGGGGGTTGATAAAAGGCGCGTTTATGCGGAAGGTCAGGTCTGTGCAGGCTCTTGATGGTATCGGGTTTCAAATCGGCGAAGGAGAGCTGGTTGGTTATATCGGGCCAAACGGTGCCGGTAAATCGACGACGGTAAAAATCATGAGCGGCATTTTAACGCCGGATTGCGGCATCTGCGAAATCGGCGGGAGAGTGCCCTGGAAAGACCGTGTAAAGCATGTCTCGGAGATCGGCGTCGTTTTCGGGCAAAGAAGCCAGCTTTGGTGGGATGTGCCGGTATCCGACTCGTTTTCGCTGCTGAAAGATATTTATGATATACCCGAAACGCAATATCAAGAGCGCCTTAGAGAACTAACAAATGCGCTTAACATCGCGGAATTTCTGAAAATACCGGCGCGCCAGCTTTCGCTGGGTCAGCGAATGCGCTGCGAAATTATCGCCGCGCTTCTGCATCGTCCGAAAATATTGTTTCTGGACGAACCAACCATCGGGCTTGATGCAGTATCAAAGCTTGCGCTTCGCGCCTTTTTGAAAGAAGAGAACAAGCGAAGCGGCGTTACGGTTTTATTGACAACGCATGATATGGACGATATCGAAGCCCTCTGTTCGCGGGTCATGGTAATCGGGCGCGGCCGGCTGCTTTATGACGGAGCGCTTTGTGGGCTCAAGGAACGCTATGCGGCAAAAGACAGACAAAACATAGATGAAATCATCGCGGCGATGTATGAGGATATGGCATTATGAGAAAAACGGTAAGAGCTTGCCTTTCCTTATTCAGAATCTCTTTGGCCGAAAATTTCCAGTACCGGACATCGGCGCTCTCCGGAGTTGTGACAAACCTAGTCTGGTGTTTTATCGAGGCAGCGGCATTTGGTGTGTTTTTCAAATATGCCGTAAACGCAGGTTTTTCGGGCGGTCTTACCCTTGCGCAGACCATATCCTACTTATGGGTAAGGGAAATGCTGCTGATGCTTTTATCTTACGGCATAAACGACGAGCTGCTCACCAAAATTACCAATGGAAACGTCGCTTTGGAGATGTGCCGTCCGCTTGATCTTTACTGGCATTGGTTCTCGAGAATCACTGCCGGGAAGGTCGCCGGTTTTCTTATGCGCGGCGTGATCTGCTTTTTGATTGCTTTTTTGATTCCCGGCGGTTACGGTGCAAGGCTCCCGGCATCCTTTAGCTCGTTTCTGGTGTTTCTTCCTTCGGTGTTCTGCGCGTTTTTGCTGGGAAACGCGTATGAGATGCTGGTAACGGCCATCCGCACAAATACCACCTGGGGCGACGGCCCGATGCATATGATGATGCTGCTGCCAAAGGTATTGTCTGGCAGCGTACTGCCTTTGCAATTGCTTCCGGATTTTCTACAGCTCGTTTTGCTGCTTCAGCCTTTCGCGGGGATCATCGATATACCCGCAAGACTCTATATCGGCTCGATGGCGCCTTCGGAAGCATGGTTTGGGATGAGTATGCAGCTCTTCTGGTCGCTTACTTTTATTATACTTGGTAAATGGGTCATGTCCCGGAGATTAAAATCCATCGTGGCGCAGGGAGGCTGAGGAGCTAATAAATGAAAGAGATCAGGTTTTATTATAAGTTGATTTACATGCACATACTTTCGGCTGTTGAGTACAAAGGCTGGTGGCTGATGCTGATTCATGTGCTTTTCTATGTTCTGCTTGAACCGTTCGGAACGGTAATGATGTTTCTGCGCTTCGGCAGCATAGGCACATGGACAATGGAACGTATTCTTCTGGTCTACGCGCTGGCCGTCACATCCTTCGGTATTGCCAAGACCTTTTTGCGGGGATTTGATACCTTCCCGTCAAAGATGGTTCGCGGCGGAGATTTTGACCGGCTGCTGCTTCGGCCTAAATCGCTTTTTACGCAGACTGCCGCCTCAACTTTCCATCTCTACAGGCTCTCCCAACCTTTGTCCGGTATTGCCATTATCATCTGGTGCCTGATTAAGCTGGACATTTCACTTACACCGCTTAATTTGTTCGTTTTGATTACGGCATTAATCGGCGGCACGGTGACATATGCGGGTGTATTCGTTATGACCTCCGGAATCGCCTTTTTTACGGTCAAAGCCGTGGAGTGGATTTATGTGTTTACCAATGCCAGCTATCAGGTAACGCGCATCCCGCATGAATACATACCGGGTATTTTGAAGCATGTCTACACGTTTTGGGTACCAATGCTGGTCATCAGCTATTATCCCGCTTCTGCTATCTGCGATTGGAATGAGCCGTTATGGACCGGGTTTCTCGCGCTTCCGGCAGGCCTTGTCGTCTTCGGTGCGTCCATGTTCGTCTGGCGTTTCGGCATCCGGCATTACCGGAGCACAGGCAGCTGAGCGAATGCAAAATAGGCTTTATGCGCGTCAGAATGACGCTTTATTTTCATTATCCCGATATGCGCCGGTTCAGCGCGCAGCTTACGCCGTCAGGATCAAAGCACCGATTGCAGGAAATGCATTTCGGAGATTTTCGGTCGCCCGATTCCCACGCTTTAACGAGGTCCGGTTCGCAAATCAGCGGACGCGCCAGTGCGAAATACGAAATGTTCGTTTTGTTTAATATATCCTCCATCACGTCGATATGGCGGTTGCCCCCCGTTAGGATCACCGGAATCGAAACGGCATCCGCCAGCTTTGCGGCATGCGCCCGAAAAAATGACTCCTGTTCTTTGTTGTGGACCGGCCGCAGGGAGCTCAGATTGTTTTTCATGACGTCGGGATCGGACAGGATTCCCCCGCTGACCTCCACCGCGCAAAGTCCCTTCCCTTGAAGTATCTTTACGGCGGTTATGCTTTCCTCGCTTGTAAGACCGTCCGACATAAAATCTTCCGAGTTGATTTTAATCAGAATCAGAAATTCCTCTCCTGTTTCCCGGCGTATGGCCTCCACGATTTTGGCAATGATCCGTACGCGGTTTTCAATGCTTCCTCCGTATTCATCCTTCCTTTTGTTGTAATGCGGGCAAAGGAACTGGCTGAGTAAATAGCCGTGCGCTCCGTGCAGCTCAACGCCGTCAAAGCCGGCTTTTTTGGCGCGCCCGGCTGCCTTCGCGAACGCGTCAACCAGTATTTCTATATCCTCCTTTGCCATTTCATAGGGTGTAATACCGGACATTTCATTTTTGACCGTCGACGGTCCCCAGATTTTCGGGCTCGGTGGATTTCGCAGCGTCATGGAACCCCCGTAAACAAGCTGCATGATGATAGCGGTGTCATATTCATGTACCATCTGTGTAAGCTTCCGGTGTTCGGGGATAAAGTCATCGTGATAAATGCCCATCATATTGGGGTTCGGGTGTTCTTCTTTCATGACATAAGCGTACCCGGTCAATATAAGCCCAACACCACCCTTTGCCGCCTTATCATAGACAGCATAAAGCTTATCGGTCAAATGTCCGTCTATCGTGGCCATGTTTTCCCAGACCGCCGCCTTAAAAAAGCGGTTTTTAAGCTTCAGGTTCTTTAGTATCGTTTCGTCAAACAGTGTTTTCAATTTTTGTTCTCCTTATGGTATAATTCTATTTATTTCCTTGATTCTACCATATCCGATGAAATCGCCGCAATCCAACGATGAATAAAATGATAATTTTTATCAGTTTTGTGTTAAACCCGGCTGATATACTGCCATAAGAGGAGGTGGAAGAATGGAATATCCCGAACGCATACAGCGGTGCATTGATTATATTGAATCGCATCTGACCGAGCCGTTGTCAATTGAGGAGATCGCTCGGCAGGCTTTCTTATCCGCTGCGCACCTGTACCGGATCTTCCCGTATTTGACGGGTTTAACAGTCGGACGGTACATACGAAAAAGAAGGCTGACAGCATCCAGTTATGCGCTCTGCCACACGCGCAGAAGAATTATCGATATCGCTTTCGACTTTCTATTTCAATCCCAGGAAAGCTATATCCGCGCGTTTAAGTCGGCTTTCGGCATAACGCCCGGAGAATACAGGAAAACGAAAATGGCCCTCGCACTGTTTCATCCTCTTCGCCTCTACCCATTTTCATTAAAAGGCGGTGTTATGATGAAGCCCTCTATGATCACAAAAAGGTTTCTTCTGGCGGGTTATGAAGCGGAGATCGATCTGCGTTTTGATTTTACGGAAACAATGAATCAACTGCGCGGAAAGCTGAAGCTAAACCTCAATCGAATCGGCGGTAAGTTCTCCCCCATCCGTGTGATCGGCATCTGGCAGCCATTCGACCCAGGCGGCGGAGAAGAAAACATGGCAAAGCGAATTTACTTTACAGGCATAGAGATAGCAAACGCCGGCGATATACCGGAGGATTTTATCGTAAAGGACTTACCGGAAAGCTTGTTCGCTTGCTTCCGTGAGAAACAACGTGGTGAAATATCCGGCGGTATGTATACGCAGTGGCTGCCCGCATCGGGTTTTATCTTAAACGAAGACCTTATGTGTGACCTTGAGATTTTTGATGGTTTCGAGCGCTGCGGCGGCCTGGACGAGTGCGACATTTTTCTCCCGGTCAGGCCGCATGACGAAGTGTAATGTATCCGCACTTTCA
>JAAYJC010000057.1 GCA_012523085.1 Clostridiales bacterium | reverse complement strand
TTCGTTGACTGGTTCCGTATGTTCGCCCGCGGCGGCGCTTCTATCTTGTATGTCGGTAATTCATCTATAGACATCACCGAATGCAAGGATGAGGAGTGCCAGTTGGATCTGAATAAGGACCGCTGCATTCTACCGCTATCCTGGTACACGGAAATGGCACTGGAGTTTGACTGCCACGCGTCTTTGGAAGTCAACCACAACGGCAAGGACACAACCTTTGAGGCTGTAGGCCATTTGCCGTTTTCATCCAGCCCGATCCCGGGTGACAGCGAAAAAATGCGCGCGGCAATGGAAGGCCGCGAGCCGTACATACCCATTGAAATGGATCAAAAGAAGATAGACGAAACCGTCATGAAATACGCCATGGCCTGCAAGCGTATGCAGAGGTCCGGCATGGATATCGCTCTTCTTCACGGTGGCCACGGCAACCTGCTGGCCCAGTTTACATCCCCGCACTACAACAAACGTACGGACAAGTACGGCGGCTCACTTGAAAACCGCGCGCGTTTTGCCATTGAGGTTGTTGAGAAAACACGTGAGCTGTGCGGAGAGAACTTTGTCATTGATTACCGCATCTCAGCCGACGAGATTATCGAAGACGGCATGCATTTTGATGAAACGCTGAAGCTCATGAAAATCCTGAAAGAACACGGCGTGGATATGTTCAATGTTTCCGCCGGCCTGCATTCCGAAGGCCTGATGAAATATATGCGTTACTGGCTACAGGGCCCTACGATGGCACGGGGCTACAATGTGCATTGGACCGAGAAAATTAAGGATTATTTCCAGGGCGACATTATGCTCACTGCCGTCGGTTCCATCATGAACGTGGATCTTGCAGAGGAATACCTGTCAAAGGGCTTTTGTGACTTCATCGCCATGTGCCGCCCGCTCATGGCCGATCCCGATATGCCGAAAAAGGCTGCGGCAAATAAAAGCGAAGATATCCGTCCGTGCCTGCGCTGCAACGCGTGTGCAGGGCGTCTCGGCGGGCCGAAGGTCATAAACTGCGCAATCAATCCTATCAGTGGCCTGACAAGCTACCTGCGCGACGGTGAGGTCCCCATCGCGAAAGAGAAGAAAAAAGTTGCAGTTGTCGGCGCAGGCCCCGCAGGTCTCACGGCAATGCATACGCTCATAGAGCGCGGCCACGATGTAACCGTTTATGAGAAGTCGGACAGAATCGCCGGATGTGTCAACGGCGCTGCGGCTCCCCCGTCAAAAATTGATATGAAGGATTACCTGAAATGGCTGACGCTTCAGGCACAAAAAGCCGTCAAGGCCGGGAAGGCAAAAATCCTGCTGAACACCGAGGCCAGAAAGGAGATGCTTGACCTTGAAGGCTACGACGCCGTCATCATCGCCATTGGCGCCGTCCCGCTGATCCCGAAGAGCATCCCCGGCATCACTAAGCCGAATGTTATGTGGGCAGCTGACGCGGAAACGAAATACCGTTCAAAAGTCGGCAAGAGGGTCGTCGTTGTCGGTGCCGGCGATATCGGTATGGAAGCCGCACACGATTTTGCTGAGGACGGCAGGGAAATCACCGGTCTCATTGATATGATGCAGAAGCCGATGTTTTTGAGGAGCGAAATGCCCGCGCTGCTTAAAGAGGCAGGTATCGAGGTGCAGTACGAAACATCTTTGGTTGAGGTCACGGACAACGGCATTATCGCAAAGGGTCCGGACGGCAAGACCTTTGAGATTGAAGCTGACACTGTGCTGCTCGCGATGGGCATGTGCATCAACTATGATCTCGTTGAAGAGCTGCGCCACTGCGCACCCGAAACCGAATGCTATATTGTCGGTGACGCGAAGAAAGTCGGCGGGGATCTTTCTGCCGCTGTCAACGGCGCTTTCCAGGCGGCGCTGCATATCTAAAGCGAACCGCCATGTCCAAGGGCGTCTCACGCGTTGAGTTTCCCTGAAAATACTCGCAATCCGAAGATTTAACCGCATGGTTTAATCTTCGGATTGTCTGTTACATACTATACTGAATTGCTGTTTGTACAGTCAGTGTTATTATGCTTTTAGACCGCATAGGCATTACTGTTCTTCAATTAAAACGATAAACAGTATGAGATGGAGATTAGCATAATTATTTTTCACGCACGAAAGAAATCGATTTGGCCGACAAATAAAGCGGCAGCCATTTACAAGCCATACTTGTATCGTAAGCGCGATACGAGTAACGCAGGCGCGATACGAGTATGGCAGGCGCGATACGAGTATGGCAGGCGCGATACGAGTATGGCAGGCGCGATACTCGTATCGCGTTTAGACCATCGATTTTTCCTGACTATTTGTGCCGCCGCTTCGCGGCAGAATGGAGATTAATATGGATAATAAAATCAACCAGTACTTTATACTTCCGGCTGCCGGGAAACGCATGATCGCAAAGGCTGTTTCCGGCATCCCTTCCATAAAAGAAGCATTGGAAACCGGTACGGTTGTGATTGTGGCCGGCACGACTAATAGCTACGTCGCGGAAGAAATCCTGAAAATCATAAATCAGGATTCGGAATTTTTCGCACGAAGGTTCTTTAGGGGAATCTCACTGCCTCCGAAATATCAGATGACGGACGCAGGCAGATTGGGTGATGAAAGCCGATTTATCGGCGATGTGGTGCTTGTAAATGGGCAATGGGACAAGGGAAAAACCATATATGACGTCGCCGACAATTTGGGCAAGGGCGATATCATCATAAAAGGCGCCAATGCCGTGAACATCAAAAGCAGGCAGGCGGCAGTCCTTATCGGACATCCGAAAGCGGGTACCATCAGCGCCATTTTGCAGGCGGTAGCGGGCAGAAGAGTCGAACTGATTTTACCCGTCGGCCTGGAAAAAAGGATAGACGGGGACATCGGTGAGATTGCCGGAAGACTAAACAGCGCTAACGCATCGGGGCATCGTTATTTTCCGGTAAGTGGGAACCTGATAACGGAGCTGGATGCGATAACCATTCTGACCGGCGCGAAGGCCGAACTTGTCGCCGGCGGCGGCGTTTGCGGAGCCGAAGGCGGATACTGGATCGCAGTCAGCGGGACGGACACACAGCTTAAAAGGGCGGACGATCTGCTTGCCGAGGCGATTAAAGAACCGAACTTCACTTTATGAAAAATGCATTATAAACGATACGCAAGGTCGTAGGCCTGCTCGATTACGGTTAAAAGGTTTCCAACCTTGCTCGCGTCGCCGATCACATGGATATTATCCGAAGATACGTTTGTAAACGGGACATAGGGTTCGTAACCCACCGATAATATAACCGAATCTGCCGGTAAGAACACATCGCCCGTTTCGGTCCGTAAGTTAACACCGTTCTCTTTGATTTCGGTTGGAACCGATGAGAGATGCACGCCGATGCCGTAATAGCGGATTATTTCGCGCAGCATATTGGAATTCGCCGCACTCAGGCCCATGACCTTTAGGATATCATCCTGCATCTCCACGATAACGGCCCTCTTCCCTTTCAGTGCCAGATCGTAGGCGATCTCGCATCCCGTCAGTCCCCCGCCGATAATGACGACATTGTTGCCCGCTTCTTTTTTACCAAGCAGGTATTCGACAGCCTCGATCGTATTTTTTCCGTCAAATCCCGGGATAGGGAGCTTTTTCGGCGAAGAGCCCGTTGCGATGATAATCTCGTCTGCATGAAGCATACCCAGCATATCCCCGGTAATCTCGGTATTCAGCTTCACTGTCACAGCGTTATCACGCAGTTCTTTGCGATACCATTCAATCAGCTGTCTGTCGGCTTCCTTGAAATCCGGTGCTGCTGCCGCGAGATACACTCCGCCCAGTTTCGCACTTTTTTCAAATACAGTCACCTCATGCCCGCGCAAAGCGCAAAGACGCGCAGCTTCCATGCCGCCGATACCCCCGCCGACCACGGCGATTTTCTTTTTTACCGATGCCGAAACAAGCGCAAGTTCTTTTTCCCGCATTGTAACCGGATTAACTGCGCAGGTACCCATTCGCCCGAAACCGCAGGGCACGCCCTTGAAATGGCTGATCGCAAAGCAGCCGTTATGGCAGCCGATGCAGGGCCTGATGTCCTCAATCCGCCCTTCTCTGACCTTATCGCACCACTGGGGATCGGCAAGCAGTGCCCGGGCTATTCCGACGCCGTCGACCATGCCGCATTTTACCGCATTGAGCGCGATATCGGGATCGTTCATTTTGCCGGCACAGACAACGGGTATTTTCACAAACTGCTTGATATAAGAAACCTCAGGTAAATTACAGGCTGTGGGCATATACACTGGTGGGTGCGCCCAATACCATGCGTCATAAGAGCCGTTATCGGCATTGAGCATATCCGCTCCGGCAGCTTCCAGAATGCGTGCGGCCGCCGGGCTTTCCTCAAGGCTTCTTCCAAATTCAACGTATCCCTCACCGGGTAGTGCGCCCTGATTGAAGCCGCGCATTTTACTTGCGGCGCTGTAGCGCACGGAAACAGGATAATCCTTTCCGCATGCCGCTTTGATTGACTTTATGATATCGGTCGCGAACCTCAACCGGTTTTCCAGTGTCCCGCCGTATTCATCTGACCGTTGATTCGTATTCATTATCGCAAATTGGTCCAGCAGATACCCCTCATGCACGGCATGGATCTCTACGCCGTCTATGCCGGCTCTTTGGCAAAGTGCGGCGGTCTTTCCGAACGCTGTTATCATCTGCAGAATTTCATCTTTGGTCATAGCCCTATGTTTAACGGAAGGATCCCAGATGTTCGGCAAACCGTCAGAGGGTGCCATCATCATATCCTTTAGCGCGTCAGGGTTTCTTTCCATACCGGGAAATAACATTTGCGCGCGTCCGAATCCGGCGCCGAGCTGGAGGAAAAACTTCGAACCATAGGCATGAATTTCTTCCATCAGGCTCCGTATCGGCCCCATAAACAGCTCTTCCGCTTCGCAAAGCCAGCTTTCCCCCATTATACCTTTGACTGCGGTGACACCCGGTATCATCAGCCCGACGTTTGCCTTGGCACGTTCCAAATAATAATCACGCGTTTTTGCTTCAAATCGGCCGCCAAAGCCGATGGGGCTGGTTCCGCCCATTGCACACAGCACGATTCTGTTTTTTACCGTAACACTGCCTATTTTCATCGGCATAAACAATGCTTCGTATTTCTTTTTCATCTTAACATACCTCCGACTTTACTCTTTCATTTCTATAAATTAACACAAGCGCAAAGTAAGTTCAACGGTTTTATGCGGTCCGGCCTGTCAGCCTGCCATAATCCCGGGTATTTTGCATGATTTGCGTCTGAATTGCACTAAACGGTTTCTTTCAGACGAAATGATCTTGGAAATTGCACAGGTATAGTATATAATTAGCTATAAAATTGCCGTCAGGTATGCCGGTAATCATCTTGAACAGGAGGGCAAGCCCAATGTCAATACCCTTTGATCCCAAGGAGCTCGAAATTGTCTCAATGAAGCCCAGTTTCTTTGGCGCGGAAATACCTGTTTACAACTACCCTGTAACAGTGAAAGAAGCGGTAATCGCAACCTATCAAAGAAAGCCCATTTGGCAGCTTACAGGCACAGAATCGGGGTTTTTTACACCAAAGGTCTATCCGGATAACGTTGCGCGCGCGTTTGTGTTTGACGCCAATCACATGAAGCCCGAAGAAGGCGGCGGAAAGGACCTTTTCGGTCTTGAGTGGGAATACATACCCGCAGCCGGCGGTTCGATGGTCCGACCGGGCAAGCCTTTTTTGAGCGATGCCAACGAGTGGTATGAAAAGATTGTCTGGCCGGATATCAACAGCTGGGATTGGGAAAAAGAAGCGAAAGTTAATGAAGGATATCTGAAACCCGATACGTTCAATATATGCTCGATGCTCAATGGCTGGTTTGAGCGCCTCATCTCTTTGATGGACTTTGAGGGTGCCATAATGGCCCTGATTGATGAAGATCAAAAAAATGCCGTAAAGGACTTCTATGACAAGCTGACGGATCTGTACATACAAATTTGTGATAAAATGATGGTTTACTTCCCTAGCATTGACGGCTTCAACTGCCATGATGACTGGGGCAGCCAGAAAGAGACGTTCTTCTCGCCGGATGTCGTGGAAGAAATGATAGTCCCTTATATGCGGCGTCTGACGGACCATCTCCACTCCAAGGGCATGATCTGCGATTTCCACAGCTGCGGCCAGATCTTAAAGCAGGTCCCGAATATGATCAAAGCGGGCTGGGATTCCTGGAGCGGCCAACCGATGAACGATACCGAAAGAGCTTATGAGCTTTATGGTGACAAAATTATCATTGGCGTGCTGGTCAAGGACCTTAATCCCGAAGCCCCCGAGGAAGAGCTGCGCGCTGCGGCCAGAGTCTATGCGGATAAGTTCTGCAGGCCGGACAAGCCGTCTATCCTAAACGGCGGATATGCTCTTCCAAACGCTTTCCGTGAAGAACTGTACAAGCAATCCCGGATTAACTACTCAAAGTAATCTGAATTTATACTTAAAAAAGGACCCTGAGCGGTTTTTGCTCCGGGTCCTTTTTATCCGACAAAATACGGTAATAACACGCAGGTTCTTTTATACTGAAGCATCTTAATCAAACATCTTTTCGATATCGATCAGATCATCGACTATGTTCTCATAAAATGCCGCCTCATGTGATACAAGGATCACGTTTCCCGTAAACGCGTGAAGAGCCAACCCGAGCGCCTCCTTGGTTTCCGCGTCCAGATGGTTTGTCGGTTCATCGAGAATTAAAAAGTTAGTCTGCGTCATCGTCATGTTGCAGAGCTTGACTTTCGACTGCTCTCCGCCGCTGAGCGTTTTTATCGGCTGAAGGGCGTTTGCCGTTTTAACACCGCAGCGCGAAAGGCGGCTTCTGACTTCTTTTTGCGTCAGCTTCGGATATACCGCCGAAATGATTTCTATCGGTGTCATATCACCGTTCTCCCACTGCGTTTCCTGCTCGTAGTAGGCGATTTTCACCTGTTCATCAAACCAAAAACTGCCCGATATCACCGGAATCAACCCGACGAGAGTTTTTATGAGCGTCGTCTTTCCGATTCCGTTAAAGCCCGTAACGGCAAGTTTCTCACCCGCCGTCATTTTAAAGCTCAACTTCGGCAAAAGTGCGTAAGAATACCCGACCTCCAGCTCATTTACGGTCAGCGGCCTTGTGTTGCAGCGCATAATCTCCGAAAATCCGATCTGCGGCTTTCCCATAACCGTGGGCGGCGCCAGCCGCTCAATTTTATCCAGCTTTTTCTGTCGTCCCCGTGCCATTTTCGCGGTAGCGGCCCGGACCTTGTTCTTTCGGATATACTGTTCAAGCTTCTCGATCTCATTTTTCTGTGCGGTATAGCTTCTGATATAGTCTTCTCTCCTTTGTTCCTTCTGCATGATAAAATGCGAATAGCTGCCGTTGTATTTTCTAATCCTGCCATTTTCGATATCGCATATGCAGGTTGTAATTCTGTCAAGAAACATATGGTCATGGGAGACAACCATGATAGCAGTTTTCAAAGCGCTAAGATAAGAGGACAGCCATTCAATATGCTCCGCGTCAAGAAAATTAGTCGGCTCGTCAAGCAGCAGGACATCCGGCTTGTTGAGCAGCAGCTTGGCCAGTATAACCTTTTCCCGCTGTCCGCCGCTGAGCTTAGATAGCTTCCTGTCCATACCGATTCCGGTAAGGCCAAGCCCCGTCGCAACTTTGCCGATCAAAGTATCTATTGCGTAAAAGTCGTTTTTTATCAGGTAATCCTGACGGTCTTCGATCTGCCTGAGCAGCACCCGATCGCCGTCGCCGCGCAGTTTGGCGTACAACTGATTCAACCGTTCCTCCGCATCATACAGTTCGGAAAAAGCGGCCCTCAGGTATTCTCTGATCGTCAGCGAGCCGTCCACGCCGGCATACTGGTCCAGATGGCCGATGCCGATTTTCTTCTGCCAGACAACAAAACCCGTATCTGGAATCACCTCGCCGATCAGTATTTTAATCAAAGTGCTCTTTCCTGTTCCGTTCTGCCCGACGATGCCCATATGTTCGCCCTTAAACAACGAAAAGGAAGATTGTTTATACAGCACCTTGTCGCCATAGGCATGAGACAGGTTGCCGACCTCAAGTAAACTCATTTTTATTCTCCTTATATAAAACGCGAAGAGCCGATTTCTCGTGTTCGGCTCTTCGCAACTGATTTTGAAGACTTGTCGCCTCCATGCAAAAAACCGCCGACAGGCATTGTCGGCGGTTACACATCACAAACTCATCGCTGGTAAAAGGCAACCGGACTAAGCCCGGGTCATCCGGGCCTGATCAGGTGTTCCGTAGAATAAATGCGTAAAAACGCATTTATTCTGCGCCGATTTACCGATGAACTTTAAAAGCATAAAGGCTTTCTGATTTAGCTCCATACAATGTCTCATCGTTTATCCAGTTGCATGGAGCGGATCATGGCCGCAAGCATGACATATCGCATAACACGACTCCCAGCGTTTTTATACCTGAACAGTATACCCAAACTTTCCAGTAAATGCAATAGGTCAATATTGCATCTGTGTTACAATACTGAAGCTGTGTGATTCATGACGCTGTCTCTTTACTAATCCATATCATGGTGTATAATCAAGTTAATGCATTCAACAGGACCTGAAGTTGCGAGGCATCAGAGTATATGAAAAGAAAAAATGAATCGATTCTACATTGGGTTATCGAGAAAATCCGGAACGAATACCCTGACGACGTAGGTCTTTTGATTGTATACGGATCTTATATCACCGGAAACGACGGGCCTTTATCCGATATCGACTTTTATTTTGTCCCGAACAAAGAAAGCTCCCTGAGTCTCGGACGAACGTTCATCATCGAAGGGATCGGATATGATTTGTTTCCTTTAAGTTGGGAACGGCTTGAGGGTCTCGCTTCATTAAATGAGAATCTGACACCGCTATTGGGCAACGCTCGAATTGCTTGGTGTCAATCTGAAAAGGACAAAAAAAGGTTTATAGTGCTCCGTCGGAAACTGGCGGACAATCTGTCGGACGATTCCTTTATGGAACAAAAAACAGAAGATAAGCTGAAGCATGCCTGTGATTTACAGATCAAATTAGCAAACTCAAACAGTCTTTGCGATTGTCGGCTTCTGGCAGGCGGTGTTCTGCTTGACCTGGCGGACGCAGTTGCGTACAAAAACAGGACATATTTTCACCGCGGACTAAAAGAACAATATACTGACCTGAAGAGAATGGAAAACTTGCCCGACGGATTTATCGAAAAATATGAAGCGGTTATTCGTTCAAACACCATAATTGAAATCAAACGCAATTGCATGACGTTGATTATGTCAACCATAAATTGCTTTTCTGTCAATACGGAAAGAGATAATACCTCTTTCCGGGATTCGCCGTCCCTTCCCAAGACGAACGGTGACCCTGATTATTTGATGCTGGCCGAATTGTACGGTGAAATCGTATCGACATTTAACAAGGTTTATTTCTGCTGCGAAAACAACAACCCGATCCTTGCGTTTCTGTCCACGGTATGTCTTCAGAACGTTTTGAACGAAGAAGTGGGGGCGCTGCGTTTTGATTTGCTGGAATGCTTCGATATGCTGGACTTAAGCGGTCTCTTCAAAGCGGCTAAAGCTGCGGAATCGAAGCTGATTCGCTTTATTTCCGAAGGAGCATCCATAAAAAGATATAAAAACGTGGACGAGTTTTTGAGGGACAACCCAATCAAGCAAAAAAAACATACCTAATTTGCCGTTCGGGGCAAATAATGTAGAAAGAATACCAAAAACTATGTTATAATAATCAGAGTATATCGGTCAAAGCATCAAATTATTATGTATCATACAAAGGAGGATTCTTCTATGTTATCTTTAAAGGAAAATGTTTATGAAACACTGAAAAACGGCAAGCCCGACGCGTTTGTGAATGAATGGGAACCATTCCCTCAGGTATGGGACCCCATTTTCTATTACATGAACCCGGTGGCTCCGGGCCAGACCGCCATAAACCCTTTAGGCGTGAAGCTCTATTGGGGCGAAAACGAGCCCGGCGCCATGCCGATTGTCACCGATGAAACCAAGGTCGTCCGCGATGTGACCAAATGGCGCGATTACGTCACATTCCCTGACCTGACCAAAGTCCCTCTGGATTGGAAACAGGCCAAGGCAGATGCGGACAAGATCAGAGCGGAAGATAAGTTTGTAATGGTTTGGAATGTAACGGGGTTATTTGAGTCAAGCCACTTTTTGATGGGATTTGAAGACACACTCGTTAATCTGCTGGAAGAACCGGAAGCGATGCACGATCTGATCACTGCCATCAAGAATTTCAAGCTTCAGCAGCTGCAGATGCTTATCGACAACCTGCATCCCGATGTGATCATGTTCCATGACGACTGGGGCTCCAAATTCAACCTTTTTATGCATCCCGATGTCTGGCGCGAATTCTATAAGCCGCACTATTTCGATATCTACGGCTTGATTAAGAAGAACAATATTATTGCCATGCATCACGCGGACAGCTATTTACAGCCGATTGCAAAGGATATGGTGGAAGTCGGTATTGACATTTGGGAAGGCATTCTCCCATCGAACGACATTCAGAAAATCAAGAAGGATACCGATTATAAGCTGACTTTAATGGGCGGCATCGACGCAGCCATTGTCGACATACCGAACTGGACCGAAGAAATTGTCCGTGCCGAGGTTGCGCGCGCCTGCAGGGATTATTCCGAAGGCGGCTGCTTCATCCCCTGCCTGACCTACGGCGGAGAAGGCAGCATTTATCCGGGTGTCAACGACGTCATCATGGACGAAATCAGAAACCAGAGCAAGATTTATTTTAAATAAGATCCGATAACGCTCCCGCGGAAAAACGCGGGAGCGTTTTTTCCTCCGGCGGTCCGCCGGTTCGCGTTTCTTGCCATTCATTTACTATTCATGTAATATAATGAGTAAAAGCGGGAGGCATATATGAAAACACGAAGCGAAAAGGAAATGTTTGACCTTATTCTCGGCGTAGCCGAATCGGACAGCCGCATACGCGCTGTCGTGTTAAACGGTTCAAGGGCGGATCAAAGCGCCCGGCGCGACTGCTTTCAGGATTATGACATTGTGTTCTTTGTTAATGATATCAGGTCCTTTACCCGCGATCACTCATGGATTGATGTATTCGGCGAACGGATGATCCTGCAGATGCCGGACGACTGGCACGACCATCCGTACGATTATACCGGAAGCGAACCGTTTATATATCTGATGCAGTTTATGGACGGCAACCGGATAGACCTGAGCCTTAACGCGGACGGATATATAGACGACGGGGAGCCCGCGGTCGCACTTCTGGACAAGGATAATATGCTGCCGGAATTCGGGCCCCCGACAGGTGCCTGTTACTTCGTAAAGCCGCCCGATGAAAAGGAATTTTCAGACTGCTGTAACGAGTTTTGGTGGCTCGGCCCCTATATCGCAAAGGGCCTTTGGCGCGGCGAGCTCGCCTATACAAAATTTATCCTTGAATACTTAAGGCGGTCGGAACTCGTAAAAATGCTCGGCTGGTATGCAGGCCTGAAGCATGGTTTTCAGATCGGCATAGGCAAGCGCGGCGGAAAGCTCGCACAGTATTTATCCCATGCGGAATATGAAGCCTTTGAAAGAACGTTTCTCGATTATAAAAAAGAAAACATCTGGGAAGCGCTGTTTGCCATGAACGAACTGTTTTTTTTGGCGGCCCAAACCGTCTCGTCCCGATTCGGTTTTTCTTATCCGCAGCAGGACGATGACCGCGTTACGGCGTATTTAAATCATGTAAGGCGGATGCCTTTATCTTCAAAATCCATTTATCCGTCCGGCGAATCCTGATTAATCACTGTTTTTCAACCCCAAGCTATTAAAATTCGGCGCGCCGCGCGCTGTGAACAGCGGCAAGCCGCGATATTTGCTCCGGCTGTATTACCGACTTTGCAGATGGCGGTTTCAGGAGGAAAAATGGGCATTTACGCCGTTACCGGCGGTACGAAAGGAATCGGCGAAAAGACCGTCGAAATTCTGCGCGGCAACGGGCACGAGGTCATCAACATTGACAAGGTCGGCGGCGATATAAACGCCGATCTCGGCACAAAGGAAGGGCGCGCCAAGGTAATAGACGAACTGCACAAAAGATGCCCGGACGGACTCGACGGATTGGTTTCCAATGCCGGAATCGCAGGGTTGGACCGGTTTAAGCCTTCCTATGTTCTTGCGGTAAATTTTTTCGGCGCGGTTGCGGTAATGGAAGGCGTGTACGATCTGCTGAAGATGAAGAAGGGCAACTGCGTCGTGACGGTATCCGGCTCAGTCGTATACACCCCGCGCGAGAAATATTTCGTCGACAACCTGTTGGTGAACTGCGGAGACGAGGACCGGATCGGCAGATTCGTCAATACCTTCGATCAGGTGGTTGTCGGAAACTTCATGTATGTTTCTACAAAGCTGGCGCTGATTCGCTGGGTGCGCAGGACGGCTCCCTCCTGGGCGGCGCACGGGGTAAACATCAACGCCGTCGCACCGGGCGCGGTCGCGACCACAATCATGGAAGGAACGCTCCCGAAAACCCTTGTCGAGCACGGTTATTACCTGCCTATGCCGACGCTTACCGGCCGGAAGGGCATCATGAAGCCTGACGAGATCGCCCAGGCTCTCGCGTTTCTGGTTTCGCCGGGCGCAAAGGGCTGTTGCGGTACCGTTTTGTTTTGCGATACCGGAACCGAAACCATTTTAAACATGGAAAAGGTTTATTGAATAATCTGTCTTCATTAAACAGCGGCCGGCTTGTTTTATTTCTACTGCGCGTGTAAATCAATAAAGAGGGAGCTGCAATAGTGTAAGGCATCTCCCCCTTTATTGTTCGGTTGTTTTATAGTTCAATACAGTATTTAAACTATGTGTCGAGTTCAAATACCGAAAACGCTTGAACCGAGTATTCGGCAATCCCACAGTTTGCCAGTGTAAATGTGTGCATATCCGCAAAAGACAAGCCTTTAATTCTCCGGTTTATTACCCTTGCTGTAAGCCCGTGGCAAACAAGAAGCACGCATTTGTCCGGATAATCAGCGGTGAGCTTATTTAGCCCCAATGCGACCCTTTGATCAAACTGCCGGATCGTTTCACCGCCGTCCGGCGCTTCGTCCGGATTTCTTGAAATGTTTTTCATCCAGATATCCGGATACAAAATCCTGGCTTCTTCTCTGGTCAGTCCTTCATAAACGCCCATGTTTCTTTCCGAGAACGAATCCAACAGGATAACCGGCAGGTGAAGCGCTGCATTAATCATTTCGGCCGTCTTGACGGCACGCTTTAACGGAGAAGACACAACGACATCAAACCGCTTTCGGCTAAGATCGCGGCCTAACTGTTCAGCCTGTCGGATTCCGTTTTGATTAAGATCGGCATCAAGGCTCCCGGCATATCTATCCTGCGCATTGTATTCGGTCTCCCCATGACGTACAACAGTCAGCTTTATAAAAAACCCCTCCATTCTGCCGCGAAGCTGCAGCACAAATAGTCAGGAAAAACCGATTGAGCAAATGGCCGCCGTCATATTTGGCGGCCAAATCGATTTCTTCCGTGCGTGAAAGGTTTTCACGCTACCTTCCCTATTCCTGCAATTTCCGGATGTACAAAATTGATATATCGGTGTTCAATTTGAAGCTGTACGTACCAACACCGTTCAAAATCATAATCACTTTCTTTTTCTTGATACGTTGATGAACGCCAGAGCATAAAACAAAGCGGCTGTTAAAATCAATACCATGACGCTGAGCAGCGGTGACGCCGGTTTATCTCCGAACATCAAAAAAACACCCATGGTCTCCTTAAAGTCGGTAATACTTGACTGCGGTGCGCCGGCAAACGTCGCGGTGATCGGCCTTTCCATAATCACCTGCCTGAACAAGGATGCCGTATGCGAAACCGGAAAAATTTTCACGACCCACTGAACCGCTCCGGGTAACTCACCGACAGGCAGATAAATGCCCGTTAAAAAACCGATCAACGTGCCTATGATTGTACTCGCGGTTGAAAACGCATTTGTGCTTTTAAAAAAAGAAACGATAAATAAGATAATCGATGTGTTGGTGAATGTGCCAAGCAAAACGAGACCGAGAACCTTCACGAGCTCGCTCCCGTTCAGCAGCTCCCCCCCATTGGACAGGATATATAACTCAGCCAAAACCAAAGTGACAAGGCTCATGATTACACCGATGAAGTAAGCGCTGAGTGTATAACCGCTCACGATAGCACTGCGTTTCATCGGTGAGGATGTGAAGTCCTTTGTGATTTTATCCCGCTTGTCCACCACCATGGTACCAAAGGCGCCCATCGTAGTTGTAACGGAGGCAACAGCCAAAAGCCCGGAGACGATCCAGCTGTCCATCATAAACCGCACGCCGGTCATGCCGGGAAAGCCTTTCACCCAAACATCGCCGAGAAAAAGCGCGTAAAGCCCAATAATAATAAAAACAGCAAGCAGTGAAAAGAAGACAGAAGCCTTATCTTTGAAATAAACCAGCAGATTGCGCAAGGTAAATCCGGTCATTCTCTGATCTCCTTTCCCGTAATCCCGATGAACGCATCGTCCATTGTTCCGCTGGTCACCTCGAAGCCGGATATATACGGTTTGAATTTCTCGATCAAGGGTAAAGCGTCCAGCGTGGCCGGGATCGGTATTAAGATACGGTTCGCACTTTGTGTAAAGGGTTCCTGCATATCGCTTAAAATAGCTGTGACACAGTCAGGATCTAAGCAAACGAGAGAAAGCTTATCGCTTGAATACTTCTCTTTTAGATCCGCAGGTGTGCCTTTAGCAGCGATGCTTCCGTTGTCAATAACGATAACATAATCAGCATCCGCCGCTTCTTCCATATAATGCGTAGTAAAAAACACCGTCATACCGGTTGATTTCTGAAGGTTGCTGACCGTTTCCCAAACATTCTTTCTGGTTTGCGGATCAAGACCGGTCGTCGGTTCGTCCAGGAATAGAATCTTTGGCGTGTTGATGAGCGCTCTTGCGATATCGCATCTTCTTCGCTGACCGCCCGAAAGCCTTCCGTACGGGCGCTTGAGCAGTTCTTTGACTCCGGTCACCTCAGTCGCCTTATGTATCGCCTTTTTGAGCTTTTCTCCTTTCAGACCGTAAAGCCCTCCGCGCACTTTGAGGTTTTCCTCAATGGTGAGCAGATCGTCCAGTAGACCGTCCTGAAAAACCGCACCGATAATCCTTCTGATCGCATTATCGTCCTTCCCAAGCACATGTCCGTCAACGATTACGCTGCCCTTGTCCGGCTTTAGAAACGTGCAAATGATATCGATCGTGGTTGATTTGCCTGCCCCATTCGGTCCCAACAGCGCGAACATTTTCCCGCTCTCGACATAGAAATCAATGCCTTTTACTGCGTGAACGCTTCCATACGATTTGTGAAGATCAGATACTTCGATAATCTTGTTCATGATACCTCCTATTACCGATGATGATGAATTATATCATACTGCACACCAAATATAAACCCATAAACAGGAAAATTGCCAGAGTGTGTAAATGCGGTTATTGCTCCGTCAGTTTCTATTGAGGTATTCCGCCAATATGCCATTCAATGGCCTGATTATTGCGATTCCGCCCGTGTTTTTTTTCTTCTCCATGTCCGTCACAATGATCTGGTCGCAACCTGAGACGGTCAAAAGGCATGCACCTGTGCCTGCACTTCTCCCGATATCAGCGATATCCTCCCAAAGATCGATCGGAAACACCGGTATTTTTAGCTCCGCGCGGCTATTATCGACGAGCTTTTTCATCCCGTAAATGCCCGGTGGGCGATATTTCTCATTGCTCATCATGCACAAAAACGGCAGGCCGAGGTTGTCCGCCATCCGGAGAAACGTTTCGTATCCTGATATTTTACTTTGGGATGAGTAACGCGAAAACCCTCCGCAGAGACACCTGTTGTTCAAAAGCAGGTTCACCGCTTCTTTTTCTTTTAGTTTATCCTCATTGTCAAGCTTCAGGAAGACAAAGGTATTTTTTAAGCCGACAATGCGCGCCGCAAGCTGTCTTGATACCATATTGGGGTAAAGAAACAGGATAATCGCACAATCGGCGTGTCTTTGAAAAATCTCGAACAAAGACTGAATGTCGGTATATTTCCGGTCGATATGGAACATATAGCAGTATATACCGAGTTCCTTTCCCTGCCGGATAATTCCGGAAATATTCTCGCAGGACGGATACGAACCCCAGGACATATCAAAGAAAATTGTCCAGGGAAATTTGCAGCCTTTTTTATTCGCGTTCTCCCTGAGTTCTTGTATGCCGTCTGTCATCGAATGATAGCCGAGATTAATTCCGAATTCGGCAATCAACTTTGCGTCGGCTCGACAAAAAGTTTTTTCCAGCAGTTTGTAATAGACGCTGTTTTTGTTGTTCAGCTCTTTTGCGGCTCGATCAAGGAAAGCTCTTTTCGTTTGTCTGTCTCCCAGCTTGTTTCCCAGCTCGATCAGGCTTTGAAACCCTCTCGCGGGATCATCCTGTATTTCCCGGATCACTTTGTTCACATAAGCCCGTATCATCATTTCGGTCAGCTTGTTTCTTTTCATAAAACCTCATTTCTCTTCAGTTGAATAATGGCACATATATTTATATTTCGAAACAAACGATTTATTAATAACAAAGATTGCAAATAAAACGTCAGGTGTTATATACTCAATATACGATCCCAAAGCAGCTGTATAATAAAATAAGCAAACACCAAGGAGGAAACACTGATATGGGCGGAGGAAGTCCCTGGATAGCCATCATATTGATCATCTTGCTCGTTATGATTAACGGCTTGCTGGCTTCCGCCGAAATTGCTCTGGTCGGTCTTAATGAGACAAAGCTTAAACAAAGAGCGGCCGACGGTGATAAAAAGTTTATTTTGCTTTTAAAAATGAAACAGAATCCGAGCGATTTTCTCTCTGCGGTACAGATCGGCATCACTCTGGCCGGTCTGCTATCCGGTGCTTTTGCGGCAGATACACTGGCTCAGCCCATTATCACCTGGCTTAAACACATCGGCGTTGAAGGCGGTACCTTGTCCGTATTGCGCGTGGCTTCCGTTGTGCTCATTACACTTATATTGACGTTTTTCATGCTTGTCTTTGGAGAACTGGTCCCAAAGCGGATTGCAATGAAAGATCCCGAGAAGACGGCCAAGCGATCAATTTCTCCGATCTGGAAGCTCTCGATTGTAACAAGACCTCTTGTCCGGCTGTTATCTGCCTCAACAAATGCTGTTTTAAGGCTCATCGGCATTGATCCGAACCAAACCGAAGCGCCCGTCACCGAGGAGGAAATCCTGCTGATGCTCAGAGAAGGGCATAAACAAGGCGCTATCGAGGAGTCGGAGGTGGAGATTGTTGCGAATCTGTTTGCCTTTACCGACCTGTGTGCGGAAAATGCAATGACGCACCGCACCGAAATCGTCGCACTCTCACCCGGCGACTCGATAAACGATGTCGTTGCTATGATGTCTAAAACCTCGTTCAGTAAATATCCGGTAATCGATGGCAGCATGGATAATATTGTCGGGGTTGTCTATAGTCAGGATATTGTAAAAATGTTGCCGCTGGACGGCCTTGATCCCATGCCGTATGTCAAAGACATCATGCGTCCTCCACACTTTGTCCATGAATCGAAGTCTCTTGTCGATATTTTTTCCGATATGAAGCGCAGCAGAAACCGCATGGCGATCGTCGTAGACGAGTATGGCGGAACTTCCGGCATCATCTCGCTAACCGATATCATTGAAAAAATTGTGGGTGCAATCGAGCTGGACTATCTTGCGTTCATCAGCCAGAATGAAGACGGCAGTTATTTGATCGAGGGTAAGCTGGATATGAACGATGTTATAGACTTTCTCGGCATCGCTATGGAGCCGGAGGAACACGACACGTTAAGCGGCTTTATGATCAGCAAACTCGGTTACATCCCGGAGAACGGGCAAACACCGATGATTTCCTACGGTGATTATACCTTCAAGGTCGTGAAAATGGAAGGCGCTTTGATCAGGCTCGTCCATGTGGAAAAAAGAAATAATGCAATCAGCCGCGTGTTTTAGAAGGCGCGTAATGGGTATATTAAGCTGCCCGAAAACCGGAAAATTACCGGCCTTAGTTCTGTTGACAAAACCCCGGCCGTATGATAATATATCATTCGTTTCGATGCTTGGAGAAGTACCCAAGAGGCCGAAGGGGCTCCCCTGCTAAGGGAGTAGTGCGTGATGAACGCAGCGCGGGTTCAAATCCCGCCTTCTCCGCCATTCCATTAGTGACCGTTTTTTACAACGGTCACTAATGCTTTTTTTGCATTGAAGTCAGCTTATATACCCCACGAAATTGTATTTGATTTGAATGGTTTGGACTGTTAGCCCGTATTCGTCCTCTTTTTAATGCACCGCTACATGGTCAATCAGCTGAAAATGGAATGTCCTTTATTGGGTATATATTTACCCTTAGAAAGAATTTGATGTTCAGATCTCACTATAATAACAATGGTTTTGAATTTCAGACTTGATGCTGCGGCTCGGTCAGTTCGTTCATTACATTACGGAACATGAATGCCATTCGCAGATGCCCGTTTGTCAACGGATATATCTCAAAGTTATCTGCTTTTTCGGCTACGGAAACAAACGCTTTGATATCCTCTACTATAAGCTCGTCTGCCTCTACGCTAATGGACGCGCTGCTGCATCCAAGTTTGCTAAATGTGCACTCTATTTTTGCGTCCGGACTGATGCTCAAGACAATCTTAGATATTTCCGTATAAGCCACTTCCAGCTCTCTCATTCGCTTAGGATTCAATATGAACGTTCTCGGCTGATTCATTTCATAAGCTAACATTTCAAGAAATGCATCAAAGCTGGCTTCGTCAAAATCGGGTTCGTCATGGGAAGGCTCAAAATCTACGTACTGCTCTTTAGGAATATTTGTGGGCTTGACATGACCGGATGGCTCCTGCGCGGCGGCCGGTGCAGAAGGGGGCTGAATTGAGAATTTAATCCGGTACGCGTTGTTATTCCTCTGATTGATTGTATCCTCGTGTTTCTTTGCGTGACCTGTGGTTAAGTTTGTATTTTCCATGATAAAACTCTCCTTTTTATTTTTTGTTGGCTTACACTGTAATACAAAATTTTATTCGTTTTGTAACCGTGCGGATCAAATAAATATAGTTCGTATATCACCAATGTTAAGAACCCTACTATAATACAAGAGATATTGGGCGGATTTCGGTCTTTAATGGTTTGTAATGTTTATCATTGATACTTGAGTGAATCCTGTATAAACTTAATTTCCTGATAAGAAAGAAAAAGGTTTTATAAAGGACATCCTATTTATTTGTACCATTTCCACCTTAAGAATAATGTTGTCACGCTTTTATAAAACCGCTCTGTGATTCGTCGGTAGGCAATGGAATAGAGCGAATCGTCCAGCACCTTATTTTCAAGCGTACCGTTAAGCTGGACAGATTTCTTCTCTGCTTCAAGCATTAAGGTCATTTGCCGAAATGCGTTCCGACTTTCCACTTCAAATACCAACATAATAATATTAATCCCCAAATCATTATGTCTGTACAATGATAAAGACCAAAAGCCGGCACATCTCATATTGCCGGTCTTTGGTATTTCTTCATACTTCGGGCTAACTTGACCCGAAGTCAATCGGACAATCACTTGTAATAATTTCCGTGTATTCTAAAATATACCTTGTCTGAAATGATAATAAATAGTATAATCGCCAGGTAGTCCCCGTTATGGGAATAACACGGCTGACAGCTGTGTGGAGGTGGCGCGTTATATGGACAAGGAAAAAGTAAAAATCAAACGGCTTCGAACAATCGCATGGGCACTCCGCATTGCCTGGGATATTGACAAGTTTACGATGTTCCTTTGGTTCGTTCTATGCGGGGCGCTTGCGGTTCTGCCCGCTGTCGCATTGCAATTCAACAAGCAGACGCTTAGCATCATAAGCGGATTCTTAAGCGGAGAAGCGTTTACTTTTACCGACGCGATAAAACCCATTATATCGCTCGGTATTTTAATGGTTGCGATCGGGCTGTCGGCACGCGTCAACAGCCAGTTCGTCAGCATGATGCTCTACGATTCGTATTTTACCGGTATGCACGAATACACTATGGATCATGTTCAGCATGTTGAAATGACGGACCTTCTCAAGAAGGAGGTCGCCGATACATGGCAATCAGCGTGGCAGGACAGTGTCTCGCTTTGGTCCTTCGTTGAAGGTCTGTGTTTTATCCTGGCAAAGATTATCGGTATCATTGCGCTGCTTGTCACGGCTTTTATGATGTCTAAGCTGATCTTTGCGATCTCGGCCGCCTATGTCGTTGTGATATTCATCATCAGTGTCGCGTTCACAGGGAAAACCCGGCATGACCGGACGAAAGATTTTCAGGATGAGCGGATGATAGAGTATTATGAAAAATTCTCTGAAAACCATGGGATGGCAAAAGAGACGCGAATTTTTGAGAATACCGACGAGGTGATCAATCAGTGGCGCAAGCCCTATGAACGCCTTCAAAAGCGTTGGTTCAAAAGGCAGAAGTCGGCGGTAATCCGGGATTTTATCAGCGGCTTCGGGTTTTACGCGTTCCTGATCATAACAGTCGGGATCAGTTTAAGCGGCGTCGCGAGAGGCACAATGACACCGGATATCTTCCTTGTGATATTTACGCTGTGCACCAACTTGTACAGCACAATCACCGGTACAACGATGGCTATTGTACGGTTCGATTTTGGTTTGGCTGCGCTTGACAAACAGCGCAGATTCTTTGAGGCGGCAAAGCCTGACAGCGGCGACGGCGCCGATACGCCTGCCGACGAAAATAGTGTGTTCGAGGTCAGCGACCTTACGTTTTCATACGCCGGCAAACCTGCGATAAAGGGAATCAGCTTCAAGGTTAAAAAAGGCGAGGTCGTGGCCCTGGTGGGCCCTAACGGCAGCGGAAAATCGACGCTTATCAAGCTTCTGCTGAATATGTACAAACCGGATAGCGGCACGGTCAAGGTGTTTGGCAGGCCGTTTGACGAGTATGGAAAGGACTTCCTGCGCAAAAAAATCGGTGTGTTTTTTCAGAACTTTTATATATTCCACTCGCCGCTTCGTGAAAACGTCGGCATCGGCGCGGTAGAGGACATGGAGGATGAGACTAAAATTCGTGAAGCGATAAAACGCGGTGGAGCGGAAAAGATTGTCGCAAACCTACCGCAGGGCATCGATACCCTGCTGGGGCGGTTTCAGGACCCGAGCGGCACGGAGCTGTCCGGCGGTGAAAAGCAGCGCGTGGCATCAAGCCGGACGCATATGTCAAACCGCGACGTCCTTATATTTGACGAACCTGCGAGTATGCTCGACCCAATCGCCGAAATGGAGCAATACAGCAATATCCAAAGACTGCTCGACGGGCGCACGGCGATTTTGATCAGTCACCGGGTCGGCTTTGCCCGAACAGCGGACAAAATTATTATGTTGGACGGCGGTAAAATCGTAGAAATCGGCAGCCATGACGAACTGATGGCACTTGATGGCTTATATGCCCGTTTTTTCAACGAGCAGGCCCAGTGGTATGATACGTCCGACATCTCTAAAGGGGGGTTAGTGCAATGCTGAGAAAATACGCCACGGACAAGGACGGTCAGAAGGTGCAGAAACTGACGCTTTCTGAAAGCCTCAGGCTTTTCGGCAAAGCGTTAAAGGTCAGCGTTATCGCCCGGGGTTCCCTTTCGGTTTTTATCAGCCTGATCGGCTTCGTTATGGCTTTTTTACCCATGCTGACCTCGCTCGCAGTGCGCCGGTTCTCAGACGAGGTACAGGCATTGTTTGGGAAAGGAAGCGCCGTTATCGCCTCGGCGGTGGGCGTGTTTGTCATTTTATCCGTTCTGTATATCGTGCAATTACTCTGGAACTCGCTGCGAAGTTATTTTGAATCGCGCGACGCGTACAAAATTCAAATGTATATGAGAGAGCGCATTCTGCGCTGCTCCTGCGACGTGAAGTATAAATACATAGACAACTACGACAAGTTCAGAGAGCGTATCAGCTTCATTACGACAACGGCCGGTGAACGGGTTGCGGATAGTATGGGTATGACGATTACCTGGTTCCAGAATATCATTACTTTTATCAGCATCATTATCGTATTATGGGCAGTTGATTTCTGGATCGTATTGATTCTTGTCGCAGCGTGCGTCCCGGCTATCGTGCTGGCATATTTTTTCAGTGAAGAGGAGTACCGCAGCAAGGGACTCTGGATCCTCGAATGGCTCATGACCTGTGCATATTTTTTTGAGGCGGTAATGCCGGAGTCGCTCAACGATGTGCGGTTTTTCAACGCATATCCGTGGTTGAAAAAGAAATTTCGCGCGATGAACAAGAGATACATCACAATAAAAAACCGTGTGACGCGCAAGCACGTCCTATTTAATTCCATCGCCGATATATTCCGCAGCTGCGTGTACGTGTTTATTCTGCTGATCGCGGCGCGGCGGATCTTCGATAATCCGGCGGTCGGAATCGGCGCGTTTATGCTGGTATTCACGATGGCGGGTCAGCTTCAGGAGGTAACGGCGAATATATTCGGTGAGGCGGCGAAGTTTATAAGCAACGCTTCATATATGAGAGACTTCTTCTCCCTCGATGAGTTGGAATACGAAAAACGCGACAAAAACGCTTCACCCAAAGAGAATTACGCCATTGCGTTTGACAACGTCAGCTTCACCTATCCGAATACCGAACGCGAGGTACTGCATCATCTGAGCGTATATATACGCGAGGGCGAGAAGGTTGCCATAGTCGGTGAAAACGGCTCCGGCAAAACAACACTTGTGAATCTACTGTGCGCGCTTTATGAGCCGGACTGCGGGAGCATCACAATGGGCGGCGAGGATATTTGCGCGAATTTGTCCCGGACACGCCGTACGCTCTCCGCCGTATTTCAGGAGTTTCCCCATTATGAAACAAACATCCGAGAAAACATCGTCGTCTCGGATAATCAGCGCGCGATATCAGATGAGCAGCTCCGCGCGCTCGCCGAGAAAACAGGCGCCTGGGAGGTTATCGCAAAGCAGCCGGAAGGTCTGGACGAGGTCGTCGGGACCTTCAGCGCAAGCGGTAACAACCTCAGCGGCGGCGAGTGGCAGAAAATCGCTCTGTTGCGCTGTGCCTACCGCGACGACGCGAAGATCATGGTACTTGACGAACCGACCGCCGCACTCGATCCGCTTGCCGAGGCAGAGCTTTACCGCAGCTTTGCCGACATTACAGGCGACCGCACGACGATACTGATTTCACACAGGCTTGGCATTACGCAGCTCGTCGACCGTATTCTCGTGTTCGATGACGGCAGAATCGTCGAGGATGGAACACATTCGGAGTTGCTCATGCGCGGCGGGTTATATGCAAAAATGTATCGGGCACAGGCTCATTGGTATGAATAGCATAATACAGTTTGATATTCAGGCATTCCTGATTGTTTTATCCGGAAGCGAAATATGCGATGCGTTCCGGTACCTTTATAAAAATTAAACCTTGCTTTTTAGATAGTCTGTTTTGGTTTTATTTTATGTAATTTATGCTGCTTTTTTACATCCCTTCTATAATGCCGTGCCTCTCTTTGGAATAAAAAGGTTTGACATATCGGCGCCTTCGTGAGTTAACAGCCTGACTTTTGTTGCCATGCCTCCTGCATAACCGGTAAGGCTTCCATTCGTTCCGACAACACGATGGCACGGGATGATAATAGAAATCGGATTATGCCCGACAGCCCCGCCGACGGCTTGCGCGGACATTTTTTCCCTGCCCATGCGCACAGCCATTTTCTTTGAAATTTCACCGTAAGTTGTAGTTTTTCCATAAGGTATCTCACACAGAATTCTCCAAACCTCCTGACGAAATTCGCTGCCAATGGGAGATATGATTAATTCAGGGATCTCCGGCTTCTCTCCGGAAAAATAGCGATCAAGCCATGTTTTCGTTTCAGCAAGAATCGGCGTTTCTTTCTCCGTGATTTCCTCTTTCACCGGACCAAAATAGTATTTCTGCCCTTCAATCCAAAGGCCGAACAACCCGCCGTCCCGCTCGGCAAGCAAAATGTTTCCGATTGGAGAATTGTAATACAACGCATAAATCATATCAAATTTCCCTTCTAACAATCCCATTTATGCTTTTTCAGATTGACATGAAACGCATCCTTCATGGTAATACCCTCACGCTCAAGAAGCGCACGCTGCTCATGCCATCCCGGAACAAGTCTTCCACTGTGGTTGACCACGCGAAAACAGGGATACTTTCCGTAGTATTCCGCCATGCTGAGAACTTTACCTACAAGCCGGGCGTTTTTATCCCGGCCAATCAGTTTTGCAATCTGACCGTAAGTAGCCACACATCCCTCGGGGATTTCTTCTACAACCGATAAGATTTCAAATATCAAATCATCATTTATAATACGAGCCATAACCGTCACTTTGCCTCCGCATGAAGGGAATCCCAGAGCGTCATAACTGCATAACTGCGCCACGCTTTCCACTGCTCTGACATTGTCCGTATTTCTTTCGGTTTTTTGTCACCGAGTGCTTTTCTGATACCGAGATCGGTTTCCGGAAAAGCGTCTGCCCAACCCAGTGCACGCCTAGCAATATATGTTGCTGTCCATATACCGATGCCGGAAATACGCATCCGCTTTTTTCGCTTTTATCTCCTAAAGTATATCTTAAAGATGTGTTTAAATAAAGCTGTTTTCAACATGTGATAACTTGGCTTGTCAGGTTCTCAATAAGAGGATATAATTAACTAGAAATAAATGTGATTTGCGGAGCGTCCAAGCACAATTTTACACGCAGAATGTTCATATCATGCATATCTAAAAGATAATAAGGAGGGGCTGTTCTTTGAATTCAAAGTATCCGCATGTATTCGATCCGATTACCATCCGGGGGGTGTACTTCAAGAACCGCATCGAGCTTGCACCGCCCGGCTGTGGCGGAGGAGGCACCGATAACGGCTTTGTGACGCCGAGCGTCGTCGAATACTTCAGACCGTATGCCGAGGGCGGCGCAGCAATCATCAGTGTCGGCAACTGCTCTATCGACATCACGGAGTGCAACGACGAAGGACCTCACCAGCTTGAGCTGCGTTATGACGCATGCATCCCCGCATTGTCTACATTTGGGACGATGTGCAGGAGTTATGGCGCTCAAGGCTCGATAGAGGTCAACCACTGCGGAGCGACACAGGGAAATCTCCCCAACTCAAAAGCCGGCGACAACGGGTTCGCGCCCTCAGCTATCGTGACGGCGGCAGAGATTGTCCGGGCAAGGCAGCAGGGACGCGCTCCCCTCGCGCTCAGGGAGATGAGCAAACAGAAAATTGAAGAGACAGTACAAAAATATGCTGATGCCTCGCTGCGCTGTAAAAAGGCCGGCATGCAGATGCTGATCTTCCACGGTGCGCACGGCAATCTGCTGGCGCAATTTTTCAGCCCGTTTTTCAACAGACGCACCGACGAATACGGCGGTTCGATTCGCAACCGGGCGCGCTTTGCCGTCGAGGTGCTTGACGCGACACGCAAAGCTGTCGGCGAGGATTTTGTGATCGAATACCGCATTTCCGCAGACGAATTTGCTGAAGGGCACACGCATTTCCCCGAGACTTTGCAGTTTATTGATATCATAAAGGACAAGGTTGATATTCTGCATGTTTCCGGCGGTCTGCACGATACGATGGGAGAACCGTGGCATATGCGCCCGATGGTCCAGCCTTATATGTGGGATTGGATGTACAATACGCATTTCGCAGCGGATATCAAAAAGATGTTCCCGGACCTCAAGGTCACGACAGTCGGCTCAATCAAAAACATCGTTCAGGCAGAAGAGATCATCGCCTCCGGTAAAGCAGATTTTGTCGCGATGAAGCGCGCATTGCAGGCGGATCCCGACATGCCCCGCAAATATGCGGAGGGACGCGAATGGGAGCACAGACCCTGTATCCGCTGCTCATGCTTTTTTATCGACAAGTACGGCAACTTCAACATGGGGTGCTCTGTCAACCCGTACATCGGAAGAAGAGCCGAGTACCCCGACGGCAGGGTTCCGCCCGCGCCGGTCAAGAAAAAGGTAGCGGTCATCGGCGGCGGCCCGGCGGGCATTACGGCGGCTCAGACATTGCTGGAGCGCGGACATGCCGTCACGCTTTACGAGAAGAGCGGATCAGTCGGCGGCAATATCGAAAAAGCCGCACAGCTTCCGGACAAAAAGGATGTGGGACAGTATCTGGAATACCTGAAAAACCAGGCTGTACATATGAAAGCGAGGATACTGCTCAATACCGAGGCGACGCCGGAGCTTGTGGCTAAGGAGAATTACGATGCGATCATCGTCGCCATCGGCTCCGCGCCGGTTGTCCCGAATGTGCCGGGTATTGACAAGCCGTTTGTTCACTGGACGCCCGACGCGCTCTGCAATGATATAGATGTCGGCGATAACGTCGTTATTATCGGCGCGGGTGCGATCGGGGTCGAGTATGCGATACACTATGCGCGGGAAGGCAGAAATGTCACCCTCGTGGAGATTGCGGATGAGCCAACGATCAAGGGCTCTGTTGCCGGCGTACTCGGAGGGGAATACGATCTCAGAGAAGGCCTCAAAAATGATAAGATCACCCTTCGCCTGAACAGCAGCCTCAAGAGTGTGGGCGACCATTGCGTTGTCGTCACCGACATTAAAACGGGAACGGATACGGAAATCCCGGCAAGCGCGGTGCTGCACTCGGCCGGAATGAAGCCGCGTTTTAACGAGGGGCAGGTATTTCGTCCCTGCGCACCGGCAACAAGTGTTTTCCTTGTCGGAGACTGCCTTGAGGTTAACGAACTCCACGGCGCGGTGCGCACGGCGTTTGATATGGCCTCACGTATTTAATCGGATCTGACCGCGGCTCATATCGTTTCATTGGCAAAGGTATGCGTCTTGCAGCCTTCTAACCGGTACCTCAGCCTATCCGAAATACGGGTTTTGTGCCCCAATGTTCATCGTCACGAACAGTGATCTCACTGTTTACCCGCTTTTTAAGCACCAGCCTATACTATTCATCATATTAATGGAGAATAGTATAGGCTGCCGCTCAGTTTATATCAGCTGCAATGAACGAATTTCAATATCGGTTTACATACTTTTAATTCTGATAGCTCTTTAAGAAAAACGACAGCAACCGGGCCGTTGTGGGTCGCAAATTACCTTGATACATATCCCCGCATGGCTCATAGTGGAGTCTCATATTAGGTAAAATCGATATTCTATACGAGGTGCACGCCCGTACATACTGTGAGGTAAAAACATGACAGACGCAAGATCATGTCAATGGCTGATGGATAATGCCGATGCGCCGATACGCTACAGGGTAGCGCGGGAGCTTCTTCACGACGAGGCCGTTGCCAAAAAAACCGAGGGAATGCTGTTTGATCTGCCTGTCGTTGCGCAATGGCTAAAAAATCTGGAACCGGATATGCCCCGTCGGCGTGCAGATTATATCGAGCACGGGAGTTTCGATTCCCGATTGGAAAATGCTGTACTAAAAGCGGTCCAGCTGGGGCTGCATGCCGGTTTGCCGCAGGTTGCCGCCGCTGTCGGGTACTTTGTAAATAAGGTGAAGCACGCTCCCAATGGGCCTTATCGAAATAAATACAAAGGCATATATGGGTTTTATGAAAGTTTCATTCATATAATAACCTGCAACCTGCTTGTTCTGATCCAATGCACGGATAATGCAGTACTGGATAATGCGCTGGGGAGCTTGGAGGAACTTTATGCCTTCACAAGCAAAGGCCAATATGATATTTATCTAAGCAATGAAGAAAAAGCTAAACTGAAGGGCATCCCTACCATATGGAAAGATAAACCTTTTATTAGGAGAAGCCTTTTTGCGGCATATGGTGTTTTCTGGCCTATGATATACGATATTGTCGGGTTATCTGTTTTATATGATCAGAAAAATTCGGAAGTCGACAGGAAAATTAATCAGGTGATATCGTATTTGTCTACCGATGTATTTCATTGCACCGTTGCCGACGGTTACGGAATCGTTGAGTCCAGCGAGAAGAAATATCACGCTGTAGGTTGGGATCCGAAATATCCCGGATGGCTTGATGTCAAAGGATACATGGAAAGCGACAATGCGCCCAAGCTGCTGTTTTTTGCATTGTACATGTCAAAATATCCTTCTGCGCGAAAAACCGGATGGTTTGGTGATTTACTGGCCTATATGGATTCATATAAAACAAATAACGGCACATATCTTTTCCCCGCACATTGGCTCAAAGAAAAACAGGGATATGCCGTACAAGGCAATCATATCTCTTTCGGAGAAAATCGAAAAAAGAAGAACTGGCGGGAAATTGAATCAACATTCTATATTCAATTGTTGCACCGGAACATTTAGCCGGTAACATTGCGGCAGATTCCGTGTCTTACCCGCCCGGGAATCAAAACGATAAAGAGTCTGATATGCTTTTCCTTAATATTGACAGCAGGTAAACACAAAGATATACTAACTGCAGAGCACACGAAAGGAGCCCTCCTATGCCGGTTAACCGTTAACCAATAAAATATGCCCTAAAAATGACAGCCGCAAAAATAACGGCTTGTTTGTGTTGGGCAGTTTTATAAGTTAATGGATATTGACGGATAACCGGTCCGTATACAAGCCTATGGGCTTTTATATGCGTACCATATGCCGTATTGGGATATCTATGCCTTAATACGGCTTTTATTTGTTTTTAGGAGGTACTCCTGTGAAAAAACTTCGTCTTTTTGTTCCGCCGTTTAGTTTCTTCCTGATAGAGAAGACCGCAACAGGAAGGAAACGATATAATGAAAAAAATACTGTGGACGGCACGTTTTCTCAGTGCGCCGACAGTGGGTAGATACTGTAAGCATTGTATGACCAAAACGCAATATGTTCCCAGCGGACGTTTTCGTGTGAATGCCAACCGGAAAGCGTTGGATATTTGGCTGATCTACAAGTGCGGGAAATGCCGGACAACATGGAATCTTGCGATTTATTCCGGAATCCATCCACATTCTCTGCCTCCGAACCAACTGAATGGATTTCTTCTAAACGATTCCGAACTGGCTATGAAATATTCTACCGACATAGCACTCATCAAGCAAAATGGCGGTGAACCGGGGCTTCCTGACATACAAATTTCAGGTGAGAACTGCGATATCGCCGAGCCTGTTCAGATAGTGCTTACTGCCGATCGGCCCTCCGAATACAAGGCAATCCCGGCCATCAGAAGCAAGCTCGGGCTATCCAGAGCTGAGTTTGACCGTTTATGTGAAAACGGAAGGCTTACATGCGTGTCGGGACAAAATCTGAAAACATGTAAACTAACCGGCACACTTATCCTCGAAATCCGGTAGCCCGGCAATAGTCAAAAGAACGCGCCATGTACTTTTAGTAATACATGACGCGTTCACTATTCCGGCTTTTTAAAACGGGTGTTTTTTGTAATAGTCTTTTACATAGTCCTCATAGAAATTCCTGATGATTTCCATGCGTTCCTTGTAATCCGGGTCGTCCGGCGGACCCATGAGCATTGCCGACCAGACGAAGCCGCCGCCCGGTACAAATGTGTCCGTATACTCAGCCAGCGTGTCCTTAAGTAACTTAATATCGACCTTCGGATTGCTGAACACGCCCTGATTGTCCCAGCAACCCATCAACGCAAGGCGCCCGCAGTATTTTCTCTTAATCTCCTTACAGTCATTGGTGGTTTGGCAGGGGTTCCAGGCGCAAACGCCCATATCAAGCCAGTCATCCACAAACTGCTCGCTTTTCCCGCAATCATGTCGATTGATGAACATACCGTTCTCCAAAGCCAGATCGCAGTGCTTCTTCTGATGCGGCTTGAAAAACTCCCTGTACATTTCCACACTGAAAAACGGATTGCGGTACCCGGCATCGTCGTCCATCAGTCCGAACTCTTCCGGCCTTACATAGTATATTTGCTTTTTCATGACATCCAGATAGTATTCGCTGACATATTCAAGAAGGGCATGAACCTCCTCCGGTTCCTCATACAGCGCAAGCAAAGCACCTTCAAAACCCATAAAAGCTACCAGAGTCAGAAAGTAATCGCCGCCAGCAAAAGACACAAGCTTATTTTCTCGGTCTACCTGATCTGTCTGTTTTTTGTAATATGCCTCCCAGTCCCGGCCGGTTGTGTCCGGCGTTCTTATCACATCGCGCCATTTGGTGATGTCCCGCAACAAAATCTTACCCGGTGCCGGCATCGCGCCCCACATATTATCCGCGCTTCCGACATATTCCACACCGTATACGGTCGTAAACGAACCGGAAGGCGCGGATTGCGGTGTCAGCATCTCGTCCTGCAGCGGGGCGGTTGCGCTGTTGAAAAAGCTTGGTACAAACTCCGGTACCTCACCTTTCAGCATTCTGATATAGTTTTCTTTCGGCGTTATTGTACCCATAT
>JAAYJC010000056.1 GCA_012523085.1 Clostridiales bacterium | reverse complement strand
GTGGAGCGTATCAATCTGAAGAATATATATATCGATTCCGAGGTTGCCCGCTTAATCCCGAAAGAGGTCGCTAAGAAATATACGGTAATACCGGTTTATATACAAGACGGCATGCTGCATGTGGCGATGAGCGATCCCAGAAACATGAACGCACTGGACGATCTGCGTGTGATTACGCAGCAGCCGATCCGCTCGATGATTGCGTCACCTAGCGAGATAGAGGAAGCCATCGAGATCTATTATTCACAACAGATATCCGAAAGAGCGATAGAGGATCTCAAACGCGACTGGACCGTTGAGGTGCAAAGCGGCTCGGCGGATGACTCGGATATTCAAAACGCGCCCGCGGTTAGATTGGCAAACTCGATCATTACACAGGCAACGGCGCTGCGCGCCAGCGATATCCATCTTGAGCCGTTTGAGGAGACGGTCATGGTCCGTTTCAGAATTGACGGTTCGCTCACCGAAACAATGTCAATCCCGCAAAACCTGTATCCGGCCGTTCTGACCAGATTCAAGGTTATTTCGGGTATAAATATCGCTGAAAAAAGAATCCCGCAGGACGGGCGGATCGAAATGAGCATATCCGGTAAAAATTACGACTTCCGCGTATCGACGCTTCCTACGGTTTTCGGCGAGAAAATTGTTATCCGAATCCTGGACCGGACCTCCTTTCTGTTCACGCGCGAAAAGCTTGGGTTTACAAAGAAAAACAGTGAGCTGCTTGACAAAATCATCAAAAAAACGAATGGGATTGTGCTGGTAACGGGGCCTACGGGAAGCGGAAAATCCACGACGCTGTATACTGTTTTGCGTGAGCTCAATACGCCCGATTTAAATATCGTAACCATAGAGGACCCGGTCGAATACATGCTTTACGGCATCAATCAGGTGCAGGTCAACACGAAGGCGGGTCTGACCTTCGCGGCGGGGCTGCGCAGCATTTTGCGGCAGGATCCGGACATCGTTATGATCGGCGAGATACGCGACGAGGAAACGGCCCAGATTGCCGTCCGCGCCTCAATCACCGGACACCTGGTTTTATCCACTTTACATACCAATGACGCGCCAAGCTCCGTAGCCCGTCTGATCGATATGGGTTTGGAACCCTTCCTTGTTGCGGAATCCCTGTCGGGCATCGTTGCGCAAAGGCTTGTGCGCAGGCTCTGCAATTCCTGTAAAAAGAAGGCTGAAGCGACAGCTGCCGAGTTGGAACTGCTCGGTGCCGACGGGCCATATGAGATATATCACCATACGGGCTGTCCCAAATGCAACGGAACCGGATATGCCGGCAGAATCGCCATTCATGAGGTCATGCACATCAATAGGCCCTTGCGCGATGCGATTCAGAACGGGAGCGGTACGGAGATACTTCGCGATATTGCGGGAAATAACGGAATGACGACGCTGATTGACAGTTGCAGGCAGCTTGTCATAGACGGAATGACTTCAATAAATGAGATGGTGAAAACAGTTTATGTCAGAGACTAGTACATTTACGCTCGACGAGCTTCTGGAGCATACATTCCGCTCCAAGGCAACTGACCTTCACATAGCGGTCGGAACGCCGCCCATGGTCCGTATAAACGCAAAGCTGGCTATAGTCGAGGGTTATCCGCCGCTCACACCCCAGGACACGCAGAGTATCGTAAAGGGCTGTACGGATGAGCTCAGGAAAAAAACCCTCGAGGAAAAAGGCGAGGTGGACTTTTCCTTTTCTCGGCACGGACTCGGACGCTATCGGGCTAATATCTTCAAACAAAGAGGCAGCTATTCGATGGCAATCCGGTCTCTTCCGTTCGCAATACCGCCATTCGACAGCCTCGGCCTTCCCGAATCGCTCAGGCAGGTAACAAAAAAGAAAAGCGGGCTTGTTTTGGCAACAGGCTCAACGGGAAGCGGCAAATCCACGACACTGGCCAGTCTGATCGATATCATAAACAGCGAAAGGCGCTGCCATATCATTACGATAGAAGACCCGATCGAATACCTGCACAGGCACAAGACAGGCCTTGTCAATCAGCGCGAGGTCGGCTGGGATACCAGATCGTTCGCCTCGGCTCTGCGGGCGGCGCTGCGTGAGGACCCGGATGTGATCCTTGTCGGTGAAATGCGGGACGCCGAAACCATTGATATTGCCCTGACCGCCGCCGAAACGGGACATTTGGTCTTTTCAACATTACATACAATGGGCGCTGCCAAGACAATGAACCGGATTTTTGACGCGTTTCCGCATGAGCAGCAGATGCAGGTCAGAACGCAGCTGGCAGCCGTTCTGGAAGCTGTTGTTTCTCAGCAGCTTCTGGCAAAAAAGGATGGTACCGGCTTGGTTCTGGCGACGGAGATGATGTTGGTAAACCCGGCTATACGCAACTTGATCCGGGAAGGGAAAGCGCATCAGGTCAACACAATTTTGCAGACCAGCACAGGCATCGGCATGCACACGATGGACGCCTCGCTCGCCGATCTGTGCAGCCGCGAAATCATAACCTTCGATGACGCAATGACCAGGGCGCAGGATGTGCAGACATTTCAACAGCTATGCAGAAGGAGATGAGGACAAATGGCCGAATACACCTTTAGGGCACGCAGCCTTACCGGAGAAACCTGGAACGGAACCACCGAAGCCGACTCGGCCGAGGCGTTGGAATATACGCTCAATGAAAAGGGCTACTTCTCGCTGAGCATCAAGCAAAAGGCCGATGGTGTCAGACTTTTTTCGATGCTGGATAAGGTCAACAAGAGGGATCTCGCGGTTTTCTGCCGCCAGCTTGCCGTCATCATCAATTCCGGTGTAACGATCATCGAGGCGATCGACATTCTGTCCAAACAGATGTCAAAAAAAATCTTCCGGGACGCGCTGGAGGCGGTCGGCGACGATGTGCAGAAAGGAAAGCTGCTGTCTCAGGCAATGAGCTCCTTCCCCACGATTTTCCCGGAGTTTCTGCGTAACATGATCCGCGTCGGGGAGGCCTCCGGTACGCTCGACGATATCATGGACCAGATGGCAAACTATTACGAAAGCGAAGACAAGATAAACCGGAAGGTCAAATCCGCGATGACCTATCCGATGATCCTCGGGATTATGACGGTCGGTGTTGTGATTTTGCTGATGGTCATGGTGCTTCCGATGTTTTCAGGTGTTTTGAGTGAGATGGGCGGTGAGATGCCGGGCATCACAAAGGTTTTGATGAGCATTTCAAGCTTCATGACGGCAAACTTTCTGTATATAGTCTTTATAATTGTGTTCATTATCATTGGAATTACGGCTTACGGCCGCTCGGACTCGGGCCGTCTGCGCTTTGACGCAATAAGGCTGAAAGTACCGGTCTTCAAGAACATCACAATCAAGGTCATCACCTCGCGTTTTGCCAGAAGCATGGGTATTTTATTGAAATCCGGTCTTAATATCATCAACGCAATGGACATCATGAGCACATTAATCGGCAACAGGGTCGTGGAGGCGAGGTTCGTTCAAAGCTCGGAGGAAGTGCAGCAGGGCCGCGGGATATCCGAATCTTTGGTTAAGCTCGAAATATTCCCGCCGCTGCTGATTCACATGGTCGCTGTCGGTGAGCGCACCGGCGAGCTTGATCAGATGCTCCTTCGCACCTCCGGATTTTTTGACGACGAGGCCGAGGCAGCCATCTCGAAAATGACCACGATGATCGAACCTGCGATGATCGTCGTGCTCGCCGGCGTCATCGGCGTGATTCTGCTCTCTATTTTCCTTCCGATGCTGTCCATCATGAACAATGTGACCTGAAAGCAACAACGGTTTATATTATCCGAAAGGATGTTATAAATAAATTTGACATAAAAAAGAAAAATGAAAGGAAGTATTTACATGCTCAATACTTTGACCAAAAAGGTCAGCAATCGCAAAGGTTTCACACTGATCGAACTCATCGTTGTCATCGCGATCATCGCCATTCTGGC
>JAAYJC010000006.1 GCA_012523085.1 Clostridiales bacterium | reverse complement strand
TTTTTCAGGGCAACCACAAGCCCCTCTCCGTTGTCACACGGGTCAAAGCTGTCAAAGTTATCACCGATGGATATAAACCGGACGCCGAGAAAAGGGAATACCTTTTCAATATAGGTGTCCGCTTCAATGTAGTTACGGGCGAAGCGTGACAGGTCTTTCACCACAATGCAATTTATGAGACCTTTCCGGACATCCTCTATTAAACGCTCAAAATCCGGCCGGTCAAAATTTGTTCCGGTCTGTCCGTTGTCTGAATAGACCTTGACAAGTTTCAGATACGGCTTTTCACTTACATACTTTTTTACCAGACAAATCTGATCTTCCAGAGAACCGCCCTCACCGTCCCGCGTATCCTCAATGGAAAGACGGGTATAGACTGCGGTTAAGAAAACCATTTCCACGACAGGAGGGATTTCAGGAGCGATTCCCATTATACGTCTGCTTTTACGTGCCATTTACATCGCCCTCCTTTCGGAAGGGGCCGAATCAAACGATAAATTTTCAATATAATGCAGGGCATCCTCGAAAGCCGCCTGATATCGCGGCAGAACCTCGATGCGTCCTCCTTCGTGAACGATGATTTTTTCAATCAACTCCACGACAGCATTCCGTGTCAGTGCTTGCAGGTTGTGATACTTCCGGAAATGCTCCAGCCAGGCACTCTTTTCGGTGCGGTTGTTTACCGTATTGTCGAGTTCTATACGAAGCTTCTCCAGTGTTTTCTCCGCGCTTTCTGCCTGGCCTGCAAAGATATCCTTGAATTCCGCATATTCTTCACGGCTGATTAAACCGTCAGAGAAGTCTTCATACAATTTGACCTGCCGCCGTCTGAGTTTCTTTATACTTTCCTGTATGGCATCTATCTGCCGTTGGAACCGCTGCACTTCCAGCTTCTGCAAAGGCATGTTACCTATGAAAGCAAGCACCTCACTGATTTTGGCGCATTCCCGGATATGGAGCGTCACTGTCTGAAAAACAGCGTCATAAAGGGCGATTTCACTGATGGAATGGCTTTTGCAGCCGTCCCCGCGCTTATAGGTAGAGCAGATATAATAGTAGTGCTTTTTCTTTCCGTTCGGTACATTCTTACGAACAAGATTTTGATCGCAGTCGGCGCATTGTAACATACCAGAAAACAGATATACCGAATCAGCGCCCGGCGCTATGCGGGTATCCAGTTTGAGCAGACCATTGACAAGTTTAAAATCCTCGCAGGATATGATTGCTTCATGCGTACTTTCTTTACGAACCCAATCACTTTCATCTTTTGTTACCCGCTTTTTGACCTTATAATTAGGCGTTGTGGTGATACCTTGTATCAAAACACCGGTATAAAGCTCATTTTTGAGGATACGCCCCACTGCCACAGACGTCCATGCTGCCCTGATATTGCTCTGAAATGTAGTCCGGTATTTGGAACCGTTTTGCTTTTTATACTCCGCTGGTGAAGGTATGCCAAGTTCATTGAGCCGGTCGGATATTCCTTGCTGGCTCATACCGCTGATTTTCCATGCAAAGATATTACGGACGGTTTGGGCGGCTTCTTCATCAATCAGAAGGTGGTTGTGGTTTTCCGGGTCTTTCCGATACCCATAGGCCGCAAAAGGACCGATAAAATCGCCCTTTTTGCGTTTCATTTCAAAATTGCTCCTGATTTTTCGGGAAGTATCGGCGCAGTATGCGTCATTCAGTAAGTTCTTAAAAGGAATCATCAGGTTGTCTGTTTGCGGGTTGGAAGTTAAGCTGTCATAACTATCATTAACGGCAATAAAGCGAACGCCCATAAAGGGAAAAAAGCGTTCCAGCAGTTTTCCCATTTCAATATGGTTCCTGCCCAAACGAGACAGGTCTTTGACAATCACGCAGTTGACAAGTCCTGCCTGTATATCGGTAATCAATCGCTGGAAGTCCGGGCGTTCAAAATTGACGCCGGTATATCCATCGTCCTCATATACCGAGTAGAGCTCCATATCCTGTCTGTTCTCCATGTAGGAATGAAGCAGGTCTTTTTGATTGGCGATGCTGTCGCTTTCCTCTTTGTCGCCGTCCTCACGGGACAGGCGCGTATAAAGCGCAGATTTCCATAACTGGATATCTGCCATTCGGCTTGATATAGCGGTGCGGCTGAGGCAGGCCGCCATGAAGCCTGTGTTTTCTAAAATATTCAAATCAATCACTCCCGGTTGTTAATATTCCAAAGCCGGAAAACAACCGGGTTTCACTGATATAGTCCTACAATTAGGCTACCATAAGGCGGCCCTTCTGTCCAAGTTGTCACCCGGTCGGAATCGGAACAACATATTCCCAACTTGGGAATATGCCTGCTCATAACTTCGTCATAAGGTTTTGCAGCCTGTCTTCCAATGTCGCCCCGCATTCGGGGAAGGTCAATTTTACAACCACCTTGCCAACACGGAAACAATAAGGATTTTTCACCTGCAACACAAAGTCCCGTAACCGCTCGTCGCGTGTCTTTTGCTGGTCTGTCTGTATCTCGCGGATATCTACCAGCGCTGACGGATCAACCGTGTTTATATCCACATTTTTCATTTGTTCCAGAGTGTTTTTACACATGCTCGGCCCTCCTTTCCCAAAAAGGAGCCGGACTACACGAAGTAATCCGGCCTTTTTTGCTCTGTATAAAGGTTTTCACGTCCTCCAGGCGGGAGGTTACGCGGCAGTCAGGCAGGGCGCGAAGCACCCGTGTCCGGTACGGACCGTCTCTGCGCACCCGGCAGTCCAGCACGGCTACGACGCCGGTATCGGTTTCCCGCCGGATAAGCCGCCCAAAGCCCTGCTTGAGCTTAATAATCATTTCAGGCACCAGCACACTGTTTTTATATTTCTCCATGCTGGAATACAGCGTCTGCTCATACTCGCTGACAGGATCGGGCACTGCAAAGGGCAGCTTGACGATAGTCAGCAGGGAAAGCACATCGCCGGGAAGGTCGATTCCTTCCCACAGCGCACCGCTTGCGAACAATACACCGTTTCCGCTCTTTCGGAAACGCGCAATGGCGTTTATACCTCCCCTGTCAAGACGGAACAGGGGAAAGCCAAGGTTTTGGCGCTCCAAAAGTGTAAACACCTGATCCATTGCCTTGTAGGAGGTAAACAGCAGGGCGGCATGGCCGTGAGACGCCTGAATCAGCCTTCCGGCTTCTTCCGCCACGGCAGCGATATATTCATTGTCCTGACTGTCGGGAAAGGGTACGGTTTCACTGATGTATAAAAGGAC
>JAAYJC010000055.1 GCA_012523085.1 Clostridiales bacterium | reverse complement strand
TACCATGCGTTTTGATCTACATCGGAATAAACGGTGGTATCCGCCGGCTCTTCAGCGCCAAATGCGCGGTTGACGATTGCCGACAATTCGGCTCTGCTCAGATTTCGTTCAGGTGAAATCCGGCCGTCCGATCCGTTTAGCAGTCCGTTTTTGATTGCCGCTGAAACGGCGGCGTATGACCAATGCTCTGCCTTTGGCATATCGGAAAAACGCGCGGACATGACCTCTGCTGTCTCGGCCGCTGCGATACGAGGTAAAACAAGCGGCAGCAAAAAAACAGCCAGCAGTATGCACAATATTCTTTTCTTCATGATTTTCCTCCTTATAACAGACAGATTGGTATTGTGCGGAGAGTTTCTTAACCATATCAAAATAACAGAATATAAGAAGAAAATGGGATGCAGACAGCATACATTTGCTGATTTTGTCTTTTTACATCTACCTGCTTTTGCAAAACAAAGCGGTGACCGCGTGTTACTTGCATAATCGAATATTATCCGAAAACCATGCGGCAATGCAGTATATTGGACAGAAAGAACATAAAACCACAGAAAAACAGCCATCATTTCCGGCTTCGGAAATGATGGCTGTATATTGGCGTATCAGAGACGGGGTTTCATCCGATAATATTCAAGAGCAGAGTCATCAATACGAAAACAATAGAGATATACTTCGTATATTTGGCAAGCCGCGCGTCAAAGGATCTGGATTTATTCTTGCTCAAAAACGTATCCGCCGCTCCCGATATTGCACCGGATAGTCCGGCGCTCTTTCCGGACTGGAGCAAAACAATCAAAATAATGGAAATCGCCGATATGAGCTGTATGACGGTGAGGACAATCAATGATAACATCCTTTCAAGATGCAGCCGAGCGGGCTGAATCGCTTATCTTCAATGCATTTGTAATATCGTAAAAGATATGATAACATAATTATTAAATCAATTCAAGAACTTTTTGTAAAAAGCCGCATGTACGTGAAATTGGAATTTTTGCGCATTCGATTTTTATTGATTGTTGTGCCGCTTTACTGCGGAACGGGGGATTACTATGTATTTTGACACACATGCACATTACGACGATACGCAGTTTGATGAAGACAGGGATCTCATTCTCAGCAAAATGCCGCACAATGGAATTGATTTGATTGTAAATCCCGGAAGTAATGTTTTGTCCTCTGAAGCATCGGTCGAACTGGCGCAGCGCTACAGCTTTATTTGGGCCGCAGCAGGGATCCATCCGCATGAAGCGAAGCAATGTAACCCGGAGGCGCTTCAAAAAATAAAGGAACTGTGTTTGCATGAGAAGGTTGTTGCTATCGGGGAGATCGGGCTGGATTATCATTATGACCATTCTCCGCGTGATATACAGAAAATGGCCTTGTATGCGCAGCTCGAGCTGGCCGCTTCGCTGGACCTGCCGGTGATACTGCATGACAGGGAAGCCCATGAGGATTGCCTGACGGCCGTCCGGGCATTTCCCGGCATTAAAGGTGTTTTTCACTGCTATTCAGGTAGCCTTGAAATGGCAAAGCAGATCATAAAAATGGGCTGGTATCTTTCGTTTACGGGCTCGATTACCTTTAAAAACGCCAGGAAAGCGCCGGAGATCGTCGCCTGGGTACCATCCGACCGGATTATGATTGAGACCGATGCGCCATATATGGCTCCCGTGCCGAACAGAGGCAAAAGAAACGACTCCGCGAATCTTTACTTTATTGCACAGGCGGTTGGCGAGATGCGGGGGATTACGGTAAGTGAAGCGGCAGAGCTTACCTTAAAGAACGGGAAACGGTTTTTTGGAGTTTAATCTCGGATAATGGTCGGGTGAACTCTATTTTAATGAAAACAATGGTCGGATTGATTACGATGACGAATAAGCCGTATATCTTTAAAAGATAAAATAAACGACCAAAAGAACAGTGACTATTATGAATTATCTACATTGCATTTTGAATAATCGAGGACTATAATCTATTCACTCAGAATGATTCAATACACGAAAAACAGTATCAGGGAGATGGAGCGGATGATCGGCGGAGGCGTAGGGATTGTCGCGGGCTTTATCGCTTTTTTTCTTTTAAAGCAATTTGTATTTGTATTGGCATCAGGAAAAAGAGCGTCGGTTTTTTTAGGAATCGCACAGCCTCTCTTTTTGGCGATATGCCTTATGCTGTGCGCGCTGTTTATGCCCGGTCAGCTTCAATGGGCCGGCGCGGGCATTTCCGGCACCTTGATTACGGGTACTCTGGTAAGTACCGCGCACAGCCTTCGGCGTTTGCGCAGAGCAAAATGCCCGGATAAACCGTTAAGGAATATATAATATTGAGGCAAAACTATGGAAAAGACTGTGTTGATTGAGGGGGAAGCTGCGCAGCGGGCGAATGCCGCAGCGAAGGGCTTTGATTTCCCGGCGGAAACAAAAAACAATCCCGCCGTTAAGAGAATAAAACGCAGGCGCAAGCTTATCATTATCGGACTGACTTTGATTACATGGCTCATACTCACACTGTTGATCAAGCTGATTTTTGGTGAGATGCCTAAAAGGGAATTGTCGGTTTCGCTGGGCGCCGAACGGGTCCGACTGTTTGGGCTCGATTTGAGCGTAACCATTATCGCAACATGGGCAATTATTGCCGTTATTCTGGTTCTTTCTGTGTTGGTCAGAATTGCTGTTATACCAAAGCTGAAAGACAAACCGACCGGCCTGCAGGGCCTGTTGGAGCTGGCAGTGGACGGCATATCGGATTATACGCAAGAGAAGGGCGGCCATCTTGGGGACAACCTGAGCGCATATATCTTTACCCTTGCGTTGTTTATGGTTTTCAGCGCGATAGTTGAGCTGCTCGGTATACGCGGCCCGACCGCGGATATAACCATGACGTTTTCCATGGCCATCATTACATTTGCTTTAATCAATTACTACGGAATCCGGAAAAAGGGCATATCCGGAAGACTGAAGAGCTTTTTGGAGCCGACGCCTGTTATTCTGCCCATGAAGATTATCAGCGATTTTGCCGTACCGGTATCGCTTGCCTGCCGGCTTTTCGGAAACATGCTGGGCGGCGTGATTGTCATCGATCTTGTTTACTACGCGTTGGGAAGCTATGCTCTGTTTATTCCAAGTGTTCTCGGGCTGTTTTTCAATGTCGCACATCCGTTGATCCAAATATTTATTTTCGTCACGCTATCATTGACATTTATTAACGAGGCGGTTGAGTGACCGCTAAATCAAATCAGGAGGATAAAGAAATGAATAACCCCGCGCTAATTGCCATTGCCGCAGCCCTGTGCCTTTTATCCTGCGTCGCAGCAGCTCTCTCGATGGGCCTTGCAACAGGAAAGGCAGTCGAAGCAATAGCCAGGCAGCCGGAAGCGTCCGGTAAAATCACAACAGCGCTTTTAATCGGGCTGGGCCTGACAGAGTCAGCCGCTATTTACGGATTCGTAAGCGCTCTGATTCTGGTCTTCACAAAAATGTAGTACAAAACACAAAAGTAAGAATTAAACCTAAAGCAATTTTAAAAAGTGAAACTTATTAGAGTGAGGAATGAACATGGACCTGAATCCTTTGGATATACTCTACCATATATTCAACATTGTGGCGTTATATATACTTTTGCGGCTTATTCTGTATAAGCCGATACGCAAGTTTATGACGGCGCGTTGCGACCGCATTCAAAAACAAATGGAAGACGCTGCCGCAATGGAAAAGGCGGCATTAGATGCAAAAACCGAGTTTGAATCGCGATTAGCAGATGCGGACGAAACAGTCAGGCAGATGATAAAAGAGGGTGAAATCACAGCTGCCGCCAAAGCTGATGAAATCATTACAAAAGCCAAAAAGCAGGCCGAAGATATTCTGACTGAGGCGCACGAGCAGGCGCAGGCTGAGGTAACAAAAGCAATAGAGGGCGTGCAGGATCAAATCGCCGATGTTGCCGTTGATATCGCCGGCAGGATTCTGCGGCGCGAGTTAAGCCTTGAAGACAACCGGGCAGCGGTGGAAGAATTCTTTGCGCTCGTCGGGCGCTGATACCGCGGTGGAATGGAGATAAACATGCGACAGGTGATATTAAAAATCGCTCCGCCATATGATGATGAGATCATCAACAAGATTCGCACGGGTTTTGCCGCGCTTCTCGGACATGATATCGATCTCAAGATAGAAGAGGACAGAAACCTCATCGGAGGATTTATGGCATACGCGGACGGCAGGGTTTATGATGCGAGCATGAAAACCGGATTGATGGGAATGCGCCAAAAGCTTTCTGATTGAGGGGGATATTATGTTGGAATTCGATACAAGCCGAATCGGGTCCTTCCTCAAGGATAAAATAGCGAAGTATGAATATGAGCCCAAAGTTTATGATTACGGAAAAGTAGAAAGCTGTGCAGACGGCGTTGTGCATATCAGCGGCCTCTCGCGAAGCCGGTATGGTGAGCTGTTGGAATTCGAAAACAGTTCCTTTGGGATCGCGCTCGATTTACACCTTGACGGCGTGGGCGCCGTTTTACTCAGCAGAGCCAACGAGGTTTCCGCTGGAACCATTGTCCGGGGTACCGGCCGGGTCGCGGATATCGGCGTTGGTCAACGCCTTCTGGGCCGTGTGGTGGATTCTATCGGAAGACCGCTGGACGGCAAACCGTTGGAGCCCGCGGAGTTCAGGATGCTGGAGAGCCCGGCTCCGACGATAATGCAGCGGTCACCGGTCACAACGCCGATGGCAACGGGTATTCTGGCAATCGACAGTATGATTCCGATCGGGAGAGGCCAAAGAGAGCTGATCATCGGCGACAGGCAAACGGGAAAGACCTCGATAGCGCTCACGACTATGCTCAACCAGAAGGGGAAGGACGTTTATTGTGTTTACTGCTCGATTGGGCAGAAGGCCTCGACGATCGCAAAGCTTGTGCACATATTGACAGAAGAAGGGGCAATGGCGCACACGGCAGTTGTGGTTTCTACGGCCAGCGACAGCCCCGCGATGCAGTATCTGGCTCCATACGCCGCCAGTGCAATAGCGGAGCATTTTATGTACGAGGGTAAAGACGCGCTGGTCATCTATGACGATCTGAGCAAGCACGCGGTTGCCTACAGGGCAATGTCTCTTCTGCTTCGCAGACCGTCGGGACGCGAGGCATATCCCGGCGATGTCTTTTATCTGCACAGCCGCCTATTGGAGCGCGCTGCGAAACTGAATGCGGATATGGGCGGCGGTTCTTTGACAGCGTTACCGATTGTAGAGACGATGGCCGGAGACATCTCCGCCTATATCCCGACAAATGTGATTTCAATCACCGACGGTCAAATTTATCTGGAGTCAGAGTTGTTTAATGCCGGCATCAGACCGGCTGTCAATGTCGGCCTTTCGGTTTCTCGTGTGGGTAGGGCGGCACAACATAATGCGATGAAAAAGGTTTCAAAGAATATGCGTCTTGACATAGCACAGTATAGAGAGATGGCCGTCTTTGCCCAGTTTGGTTCGGATGTGGATTATTCGACCAAGCAGATGCTGATGCGCGGTGAGAGGCTCATCGAACTGACAAAACAATCCCAGAACAGCATACTGTCGCTGGCAGAACAGACGGTGTTGCTTATGGCTTTTTCAAAAGGTATATTCATGAACGTAAATACACGGGATATTTCAGAATATAAGGAAAAGCTGCTTGACTATCTGAAAACAAACTGCACGGAGGCACTCTCCATTATCGACACGACAGGTGATCTGCCTGATGAAATTGACAGTATCATTAACAGGGCAATCGACGACTTTGCCGGGGATGGGAGCTGAGCGCACATATGCAGAAAGCTAACGAAATTCGCCATCGCATCAGCGCAAACGAGGAAATCAGAAAAATCACCAATGCCATGTACCTTGTTTCGACGTCCCGGCTACGAAGGGTATTGCAGCATATAGAGTACAATAACAAGGCGTTCCGGAAGATTCAAACAAGCATGAAGGATCTGCTTGAGCACATGGACGATGTGGCGCATCCGTACTTTACCAAAAGAAGCGGGAATCGGTGCACATATATTGTTATCGCAGGGGATAAAGGTCTTGCCGGATCGTATAATTCGGATGTCCTTAATTTGGCGATGTCCTATATGGACAAGCATGGCAAGCAAAGGTCTCTTATTTCGGTCGGCCTTGTAACAAGCGAGTTTTTTCGATCTCACAGTATGAACCCCGATATCGAAGTGCTTGGTACCATGCAGGATCCGACATTGAGCAATGCACGTAGAATAACCTTTGATATTTTAGAAATGTATGATAAAAACCTGACGGATGAGGTCCATATCATTTACACATCTTTTTTCGGCGAAACAAAAAACAAGCCGGTAGCGCGAAGACTCCTGCCGCTGATGATCAGCGACTATAACGATATTGAAAACGCTCCGCATGCGGAAATATTGACTTACGAGCCGTCTGCGAACGAGGTGTTTTCACATTTGGTCCCCCAGTATCTGATCGGTATATTGTTCGGTGCGATCGTGCAATCATATGCCGCAGAGCATTATGCGAGAATGAACGCTATGCAAAGTGCGACGAAAAATGCCGATGAAATGCTCAGTGTGCTCAAAATGAAGTACAATATGGCACGTCAAACCACAATAACTCAGGAGATCATCGAATTGGCGGATGCAGACAGCATGTTGCTGAACGGAGAAACACAATGAAAACGTCCGATGGAAACAAAGGGATCATCATAAAAATAAGCGGGCCGGTTTTAGACGTCAGGTTTGAAAGCGATCTTCCCCGTATTCATGACCTGCTGGTGACACAAGACGGAAAGCATATGGAGGTAGCGGCGCATGTCGCGCCGGCTGTGGTACGCTGTATCGCTTTGGATGCGACTGACGGTCTATGGTGCGGGATTGATGTCATGAACACCGGAAGTGGAATAACGGTACCGGTCGGAGACCATGTGCTGGGCAGAGTGGTGGATGTTCTGGGCCGGCCGATTGATGATCTGGGTCCGATTGAGAGCCGGGAGCGCTGGGCAATTCACAGAGATGCGCCCCAATTTTCCAGCATTAAGCCTGCAACCGAGGTTTTTGAAACCGGAATCAAGGTTATTGATTTGCTCGCACCATATGCAAAAGGCGGAAAAATTGGCCTTTTTGGCGGAGCGGGTGTGGGTAAGACGACGCTGATTATGGAACTGATTCATAATATCGCATTAAATCATGGCGGACATTCCGTTTTCGCCGGCGTAGGCGAAAGAAGCCGCGAGGGAAACGACCTGATTTACGATATGAAAGAAAGCGGTGCGATCAGCAAGACGGCAATGACCTTCGGGCAGATGAACGAACCGCCGGGCTCCCGTATGCGCGTTGCGCTGACAGGGCTTACCATGGCCGAATACTTCAGAGATATAAAACACAGGGATGTTCTGCTTTTTATCGACAATGTTTACCGCTATGTGCAGGCTGGCAATGAAGTTTCGGCGCTTTTGGGACGCATGCCGTCTGCCGTCGGTTATCAGCCGACATTGGCCACCGAACTCGGTGAATTACAAGAGAGGATCACTTCAACCGACAAAGGCTCTATCACATCTGTTCAGGCGATTTATGTACCGGCGGATGACCTGACAGATCCCGCCCCGGCGGCAATTTTCTCACACCTTGATGCGATGACTGTCCTGTCAAGGCAGGTTGCTGAAATGGGCATATATCCGGCCGTCAGCCCGCTGGAATCCTCCTCCCGGGTCCTTGATCCGCAGGTGGTCGGGAAAGAGCATTACGAGACAGCCAGAGAAGTGCAAGAATGCCTGCAAAGATACAACGAACTAAAAGATATCATTGCGATTTTGGGCATGAACGAATTGTCTTTAGACGACAGGGCCTCCGTTTACAGAGCCAGACGGATTCAAAGGTTTTTATCTCAGCCTCTCCATGTTGCCGAAGTATTTACCGGTGAGCCGGGCCGTTTTGTTTCATTGAAAGACAATATACGCAGCTTTCAGGCAATCCTGTCCGGTGATATGGACGATATAAGTGAAAATGCTTTCTTCATGGCGGGAAGTATCGACGAGGTTTGGGAAAGGGCAAAGGAGATGCGTTGATGTCTGCGACATTTGAACTGACTGTTATGACGCCCGAACGCGAGTTTTATTCCGGTCAGGCTGAAGCGTTGACTATAACAGGGCTGGATGGGTCGCTCACCGTGCTTGCGCATCATGCGCCGATGATCAGCTGCCTTGAAATTGGTGTGATCAGAATAAAAACAGACGGCGTTTGGAAAGAAGCGTTTAATTCCGAAGGGTTTATGGAGGTTCTGGGCAATACCGTTGTGGTTTTCATCCAGAGCTGCGAATGGCCGGAGGATATCGATATGAGACGCGCGCAGGAAGCCAGACAGCGCGCAGAAGAAAAACTGAGACAGAAACAAAACATCAGAGAATTCAGCGCGACAAAGATCGCACTCGCGAAGGCAATGGCCAGAATCACTTTGGTTAACCGAAGCTATATCAATCTGGACAGGTAAGATTTATAAGACCGGGAAGAAGTCGTCATGACGATGCTTATGATGGTTTACCGATATGGCGTTCATATAGCTGAGAAAGGAAACAGCGATGCACAATGAATTGTTTATGCGGGAAGCAATCATGTTGGCAAAGGAAGCCATGTCTGAACATGAGGTTCCCGTCGGCTGTGTGATTGTAAGAAACGATGAAATTGTCGGCAGGGGGAGAAACAGGCGCGAGAGGGGAAAGAATGCGCTTGCACACGCCGAAATATCCGCCATTGACGAAGCGTGTAAAAATCTTGGCGGCTGGCGGCTTCCGGACTGCACGCTGTATGCAACGCTTGAACCTTGCCCGATGTGTGCGGGCGCGATTATCCAGGCGCGTATTGAGATCGTATGCTTCGGTGCGTATGATGAAAAATCAGGCGCCTGCGGAAGCGTTTTAAATCTGTTCGAGTACGGGTTTAACCATAAGCCGGTCGTCGAGGGCGGATTGCTGCGGGACGAATGCGCTGCCTTGCTTTCTGAATTTTTTCAGTCCCTGAGAAAAGGCTCCTGAGAAAAGACTTATGTCACGATTTACAAAGTATCTGCCATGTGATAAACTATCAGATTAGAACATATGATATCTGGAAAAACGCGCCAGTCGCTTTGGAAAATGAAAACGAACGAGGTGAGACGCTATGGCTGCGAGCTTTTACGCGCTGATTGCACGCATGCGGCATATCAAGCGATGGGGGCTTATGCGAAACAGCTTTGAAGAGAACATACAAGGTCACTCTCATATGACAGCCGTACTGGCTCACGCCCTTGCGGTAATACGCCGGGATGTTATCGGCGCAGATATTGATCCTTACAAAGTAGCCGTCGTTGCGCTTTTTCACGACGCTTCCGAGATCATTACCGGCGATATGCCGACACCGGTAAAGTATAAAAACCCCGAGATCATGTCAGCCTACAAGCAGGTTGAGCGGCTTGCGGAGGAAAAGCTGCTCAGGCTGCTTCCCGAAGAAATGGCCGACGCGTATAAGGAAGTTTTAAGCTGTACGGATCATGATATTGAGCAGCTCGTTAAGGCGGCTGATAAATTATCCGCTTATATCAAGTGTGTAGAGGAGCGTAAAGCCGGAAATGAGGAGTTCAAGTCCGCCGAAAGCCAGATTAAAGCGATTCTGGACAACCTGAAGCTGCCTGAGGTTACCTATTTTATGGCGCATTTTATGCCGGCCTTCGGGATGACACTGGACGAGTTGATCATATAAGAGGGGTATAAGCAATGAGAGCGATAGTTACGGTAATCGGTAAAGATAAGGTTGGTATCATAGCATATGTCTGTTCGATACTGGCAAAAAACGGCGTTAATGTGCTGGACATCAGCCAGACGGTATTGCAGGAGTATTTTACGATGATCATGCTGGTGGATGCCTCCGGCTGCAGTCTGCCTTTTACGGACCTGTCTGCGCTGCTCAAAGAGGAGGGCTTAAGGGAGAGCCTTTCCGTTCGCATTATGCGCGAGGATATTTTCGAAGCTATGCATCGGATTTAGCGGGAGGTATTTCAAATGATCAATAAAAGTGAAATACTCCAGACAATTGAGATGATCGATCAGCAGCATCTTGATATTCGGACAATTACAATGGGTATTTCTTTGAGAGATTGCGCAGATCCGGATGTGGAAAAGAGCTGCCGGAAAGTATATGAAAAGATCGTTTCAAAGGCAAATATGCTTGTCAAGACAGGCGAGGATATCGAAAAGGAATTCGGTATCCCTATCGTCAATAAGCGGATTTCTGTCACGCCTGTCTCGCTGGTTGCGGAAAGCAGCAAGACGATAAGCTATGTGCCTTTTGCCGAAGCTATGGACAAGGCCGCTAAGGAAGTCGGTGTGAATTTCATCGGTGGTTTTTCGGCGCTTGTCCATAAAGGGTTCACGGTTGGGGACAGAATACTGATTGATTCCATACCCGAGGCATTGGCCGTAACAGAGCGGGTGTGTTCCAGCGTCAATGTCGCCACGACACGAGCCGGTATCAATATGGACGCAGTAAAGCTGATGGGCGACATCATATTGAAAGGTGCCGAAAAAACAAAAGACGCAGGCGGAATGGCCTGCGCAAAGCTTGTCGTTTTCGCAAATGCGGTTGAGGATAACCCGTTTATGGCCGGTGCATTCCATGGTGTAGGGGAGCCCGAGTGTGTGATAAATGTCGGGGTAAGCGGCCCGGGTGTTGTGCATACGGCACTTAAATCCTGCGCGGGCGCACCATTCGATATTGTCGCAGAGACGATCAAAAAAACGGCTTTTCGCATTACCAGGATGGGACAACTGGTTGCGAGAGAAGCGTCCCGCCGCCTTGATGTTCCTTTTGGCGTCGTCGACCTGTCCTTGGCCCCGACGCCTGCGATTGGCGACAGCGTAGCCGATATCCTGGAAGAACTGGGTTTAGAAAGCGTCGGAACACACGGAACGACGGCGGCATTGGCGCTGTTAAACGATGCGGTAAAAAAGGGCGGTGTGATGGCTTCCGGTCATGTGGGCGGCCTGTCCGGTGCGTTTATCCCGGTAAGCGAGGATGCGGGTATGATAAAAGCCGTGAAGCGCGGTGCGCTGTCGATCGAAAAACTCGAAGCAATGACCTGCGTTTGCTCTGTCGGGCTCGACATGATTGCGGTTCCGGGTGACACGCCGGGCAGCACGATAGCGGCAATTATTGCAGATGAGGCAGCCATCGGGATCGTCAACAACAAGACTACGGCTGTCCGGATCATACCTGTGCCGGGTAAAACCGTGGGGGACTCGGTGGATTTTGGAGGTCTGCTCGGTACAGCGACGGTTATGCCGGTTAATGCGTTTTCCTCCCGCGCTTTTATTGAGCGAGGCGGCAGAATTCCCGCCCCGTTGAATGCCTTGAGAAATTGAATGGTGAGTTAATGTGACGCCCAAAATATTGGTTATTACCGGGCCGACGGCCACGGGAAAAACAAAGCTTGGTATTGAACTGGCAAAAAAACTGGGCGGAGAAGTCATCTCCGCGGACTCCATGCAGATATACAAGGGAATGGATATCGGAACCGCAAAGCCCACAAAACAGGAAATGGACGGGGTTTTGCACCACTTAATCAGCACAGTTGATCCATCGGAGAGTTATTCGGCGGCCCGTTTTGTAAGCGAGGCCTCAGCGATAGCAGACGATATTTTAAGACGCGCAAAGCTTCCGGTACTCGTTGGAGGGACGGGCTTATATATAGATTCTCTGGTTTCTGCCAGAGACTTTATGGGTGAAAATGAAATGCTTCGATTCGAATTGTCGGAAAGATACGATAATGAGGGCTCGGAGAAAATGTTTTCGCTATTATCGGAACACGATCCGGAGAGTGCCGCGAAGCTGCATCCGAACGATAAAAAGCGAATCATCAGGGCGCTGGAAGTTTTTTATTTAACCGGAAAAAAAATCTCGGATCATAACATCGAGACACAGCAAAGAGCCTGCAGGTATGATACCTGTAAAATTGCTTTGAATTATGCCGATCGAAAAACGCTGTACGAAAAAATAGACCAGAGGGTTGATCGCATGATCGAAAAGGGGCTTAAATATGAGGTGAAAGCGCTGCTGGCATCAGGTGTTGACAGGAAAAGCACAGCGATGCAGGCGATCGGCTATAAAGAAATGGCAATGGCTTTGAATGGCGTGATTACATTTGAAAAAGCTGTTGAGCTGATCAAGACCAGATCCCGCAGATATGCCAAGCGTCAACTGTCCTGGCTTAATAGGAAAGAGGATGTTCATTGGATAATTTGGGAAAATGAGCCTGATTATCTGAAAGCTTTTCAAAAATCGACGACATTCGTAAAAGATTATGGTATAATTTAGCAAACGCCGCCAATGCGTTACTATCATAGAGAACTTATTCGTAAACTGGATAAGCATGAAAGGATGTCTGAGAAAATGCAAAAAAACATTAATTTGCAGGATCTGTTCCTCAATCAGGCGCGCAAGAATAAGATGCCGCTTACCATGTTTCTTATGAACGGATTTCAACTCAGGGGCATTGTTACCGGATTTGATAATTTTACCGTGGTTCTGGATACGGAAGGAAAGCAGCAGCTGATCTACAAGCATGCGATATCAACAATCATTCCTGTCCATGCGATCAATTTTTATGATGCGGAGGAAGATAACAGCTGATTGACATAGGATTGACAAAAATGCGCGGCAGGCACCGGAGAAAGCGGAAAAAAAGCGGCCGGCTTACATACGGCTCGGATTTTACAATCGACGGGAACCAAAAAGCGAACGGAGGAATGCCATGAAGCGAAGCAATTTCGTTTTTAAAGTTGTCGCGGCATTGTTCTTTCTTGCCGTTTTGGCGTATATCGGGATTTATCTTTACCGTTCATTGGATGATCCTTTCAGAACAACACCGGCGCAAGCTTACACGATCTATGACAGTGTCAGCGCAAGCGGGATTTTTATTCGTGACGAGCTTACACTGTACAGCGACTATGATATTGTGTATGTATCTGCGGATGAGGCAAAAAGAGTGCCGTCCGGCGGAGAAATTGCTGTCGCTTATTTAAACCAGCAGAATCTGGACCGCGCCATGGAAATTCGCCGGATACAAGCGCAGGTCAACCGTATGGAGCATTTGAAGGAAGGCGGCATTTTAACAAATGATCCGCTGCAGCTCAACGTCCAGATGGAGGATAATATTCTCAGGCTGAAACAATCGGTAACTGCCAGGGATATGTCGGCCGTTGAGGATATAACGATCAGCATTAATACCCTGGTCTTCTTCGACAGGGACGGTCCGGATAATGTGGAGCAGACTCTGGCGGCTCTGTACGCCGAGCTCAATGCATTGAGCTCGGCACAGGATCAAGGCGCGGCGGAGATCTATGCTCCACAGTCAGGACTGTTTTCTTCGTTTGTTGACGGTTATGAGAACATGACTTTGCAGGATATTAAAAGGATGTCCCCTTTTGAGCTGGACAGCATCATCAAAAGCGAACATGCCATACCCGAAAATGCGTTCGGGAAGATTGTCTGCGGTATAGAGTGGTATTTTGCCGCCAATCTGAAATCCGAAGAGGCAAAAGGACTGACAGTGGGTGCAACGGCCGACTTGATATTCGGAGTTTACCTAAGCGATCCGTTGGTTATGACTGTTGAGCACGTAAGCGTCGAGGATAACGGTTATTGCACGGTTATCTTTTCATGCAGCAAGGCCTTAGCCGATACAATCAATACGCGCAAACAATCGGCTGAAATTCTGCAAAACGAATACAGTGGGATCAGGGTTCCCAAAAACGCGATCAGGCTGAACGACGACGGAAAAGCCTGTGTCTATGTCGTCGTTGCAGGGCTGCAGGTTAGAGAAAAATTGGTCGACATAATATATGACGCCGGCGACTTTTACATCGTCAGAAACGAAACAGACAGAATGAATGCGCTGCGGCCGGGTGACGCAATGGTAACAAGCGCGAAAAACTTATACGACGGCAAGGTTATGGGGTGAGGGTTTCATGCGTATAGCGGACAGGGTTAAACAAATAAAGGATGTTATTTCAGAAGCGGCGCTGAAGACCGGACGGCAGCCTGAAGAAATTTCGCTGGTTGCGGCGTCAAAAACCATGTCAGTGGAAAATATCCGGGAAGCGATTCTGGCGGGTGTGGACGCAGTCGGTGAAAACAGGGTCCAGGAAATGCTCGAAAAAAACGCGGCCGGAGCTTATCATGGCATACCCCTGCATTTTATCGGTCACCTTCAGAAAAACAAGATCAGGCATGTCGTGGGGCTCTGTAATCTGATTCAATCCGCCGGATCAAAGCAATTGATCACGCAGATCGGCAGAAGAGCGGCGGAACGGGGTCTGAATCAGGATATTTTAATTGAAGTAAATGTCGGAAAAGAATCGTCAAAAAGCGGCGTTATGCCCGAAGAAGCGGAAGAAACTGTTGTTTTCGCGCAATCTGTACCGGGAATCTGCGTAAAAGGGCTAATGGCGATCCCACCAATCGCCCAAAACGGCACTGAGAATCGTAGATATTTTGAAGAAATGTATCGGCTATATGTTGACATAAAGCAAAAAAAATACGATAATGTTCATATGAATATTTTATCGTTGGGTATGAGCAACGATTTTCAGGACGCTGTTTTATCAGGCGCGAATATGGTCAGGATTGGTTCTGCTATATTTGGCAGACGAGTATATTAGCCGCAACACGGCAGATAGGAGTATCTTATGGGACTTTTGGATGAACTCAAAAGGCTGGCCAAGCCCTATGACGATGACGATGATTTCGAGGACTTTACACCAAAGGCACATGAGAGGATTCCTGTACCGCAAAGGCCTGTCGCGGCTTCGTCCCGTTCTTCGTCCCTTGACGCTGACGACAGGCGCAACAAGGTAGTTAACATTCACGCTACAACCCAGCTTCAGGTGGTGCTGGTAAAGCCGGAACGTTTTGAGAATTCCGCGGAGATTGCGGATCACCTCCGGGACAAAAGAACAGTTGTGCTGAACCTTGAATCGACCAACAAGGACATAGCGCGGCGTGTTCTGGATTTTCTGAGCGGCGTAGCTTATGCGCAGGACGGAAAGATAAAGAAGGTTGCCGTGAGCACCTATATCATAACACCATACAATGTGGATATTCTGGGTGATCTGATTGACGAGCTGGAAAACAACGGCTTGTATTTCTAACGCGAGGCATATCTTCAAGCAACGGTTATTGCCGGATAGGAAAGGAATGATTTGGTTTGCTGACTCCGCAGGATGTGAAAGATAAAGAGTTTACCAAGGCTGTATTCGGCGGATATGATATGGCGTCCGTAGACGATTTTCTTGAGATATTATTCGAAGATTATAGTTCCCTTTATAAAGAAAACGCTATATTGAAAAATAAGCTGAAGGTGCTGGTCGAAAAGGTAGAAGAGTACCGTTCAACCGAAGACGCCATGAGGATGGCTCTGCTGACCGCACAAAAAATGTCTCAGGAAATGGTGGAGGAAGCCACAAACAAAAGCAAGAATATTGTCGAAGAAGCTGAGATCGCAGCAAAATCAAAAATTGATGAACTTCGAAATGAAGTCAGAGCAGAGGAACGGCAGCTCGAAACAGCCAAGAGGACGACAGCTGAATTCATCGCAACAGCGGCGGAGCTATATAAGACGCAATTGGATTTTCTTGCCGGCATCGGTAAATTTACCGCACAAAACGAGCTGAAATCCGCACCGGCGGAATCTGCGGCTATCGAATCGGAGGACTATGCGCCTAAAGAGGCACCGGTCGAAGAGAATAAAAAAAGCCTGGAGGACTCAGTAGCCAGGATTTATGAGAATACGATCCGGTCCGAAGACACCGAGCGCGGATTTTCAGAAACGGGAGACGAGGACATCGATTTCTTCGGAGAAGAACGTGACAAATTGATAGAAGAAAACACCAGAGTCTTTGTTCCGGCGGCATCCAAAACCGACCAAAATGCTGATAAGGCGGACGAGCCAATGTCGCCGAAACCAAAGTTTGACTTTAAAAATCTTCAGTTCGGGTCAAATTATGACCAAGAGAAGTAATAATTTAAATTTTTCGCGTACATAATTGAAATATTCGGGGCTGCCCTGAAAGCTTTAGGGCAGCCTTAAGACTGATTATACATGATGAAGGGAAGAAACAGAGAATGTCCCAGGACTACAACGCTACACTCAATTTGCCGAGCACCGAGTTCCCCATGCGTGCAGGGCTTCCGAAAAGAGAGCCTCTGATGCTTGAAGAGTGGGATAAAAGAGATGTTTATAATAAGCTGATTGCATTAAATAATGGTAAACCCAGATTCATTTTGCATGACGGACCACCGTTTTCAAACGGACATATTCATATGGGAACGTCAATGAACAAGGTGCTTAAGGATTTTATTGTCCGTTATAAGAATATGTCCGGCTTCTGCGCGCCATATGTGCCGGGCTGGGATAATCACGGTATGCCGATAGAGAGCGCGATCATCAAAAAGAACAAGCTGGACAGGAAAAAAATGTCCGTCTCCGAGTTTAGAAACGCGTGCCGGCAATTCGCGTCCGATTTTGTAGATATACAAAAAGCCCAGTTTATCCGTCTGGGGGTACTTGGAGACTGGGATCATCCCTATCTGACCATGGATCCCGCCTTCGAGTCGGAGGAGGTCAAGGTGTTCGGCAGTATGTATGAAAAAGGATATATCTATAAGGGTCTTAAGCCCGTATACTGGTGTCCGCATGATGAAACATCACTGGCTGAAGCTGAAATCGAATATGAGAGCGATAAGTGCCGCTCAATCTATGTAAAATTTAAGGTTATAAACGATAACGGCAAGTTGGCGCATCTATGCGATTTAGACAAAACCTACTTTTTAATCTGGACAACAACGCCGTGGACACTGCCGGGGAATCTTGCGATCTGCCTGAATGCTGAATTCGATTACGCGCTGTTAAAAACGAAATCCGGAGAGGTCTATATTATTGCGCAAAAACTCGTTGAGGCCGTTGTTAAGGCAACGGGGTTCGAGAGCTATGAAATCATCGGGACAGTCAATGGCAGCGACTTTGAGCTGATGACGGCACAGCATCCGTTTCTTGACAGGGAATCTATCATTTTAATAGGCGATCATGTTACACTCGAAGCCGGATCCGGATGCGTGCATACCGCGCCGGGACACGGAATGGAAGACTTTGAGATTTGCCGCGCATATGACGACAGCGGGAAAACCGCTATCGGCGCTATAGTGCCTGTCGACGCAAGGGGGGTCATGACCCAGGAAGCCGGCATGTTTGCCGGAATGTACTACAATAAGGCAAATGATGCCATAACAGAGGAGCTTTCCCGGTCAGGCGCACTGCTTGCATCCGAAGAGATTACTCACCAATATCCGCATTGTTGGCGCTGTAAAAATCCGATTATCTACAGAGCGACAGACCAATGGTTCTGCTCCATAGAGGCATTTAAGGACGAGGCCGTGGAAGCCTGTGAGAACGTGACATGGATGCCGGATTGGGGAAAAGAGCGTATTACAAATATGATTTACGACCGGGCTGATTGGTGCATCTCGCGCCAAAGGCATTGGGGTCTGCCGATACCGATATTTTATTGTGAAAAATGCGGCAAGCCTGTTTGCACGCGGGAGACCATTGAAACTGTCTCTGCTTTGTTTGCCGATAAAGGCTCAAATACCTGGTATGACATAAACGCATCTGAGATTCTTCCTGATGGTTTTACATGCCCGCACTGCGGACACGATACCTTTAAGAAAGAGACCGATACGCTGGACTGCTGGTTTGACTCAGGATCTTCACATATCGCAGCACTGGAGAGGGACAACAAGGAAAACTGGCCGGCCGATATGTATCTGGAGGGAGCCGATCAGTACAGGGGATGGTTCCAGTCATCATTGCTCACAGGCGTCGCTGCCAGGGGCGGTGCGCCGTATAAATCCGTATTAACACACGGATGGGTCGTTGACGGGGAAGGAAAAGCCATGCATAAATCCCTGGGCAACGCCGTTTCACCGGAAGAATTGATTCAGAAATACGGCGCTGATCTTCTAAGGCTCTGGGTTGCGTCTTCCGATTACAGAGCTGACGTCAGGGTATCGGACAAAATATTCAAACAGCTGTCCGATATTTATCTGAAAATCCGCAATACGGCTCGATTTATCCTTGGAAACCTTGACGGGTTTGATCCGGATAACCAAATTGACTTCGCCGATATGCCCGAAATTGACAAATGGGCGCTTATCAGGCTGAATGCTTTAATCAAAAAAGTTCGGGCGGCTTATGATAAATATGAGTTTCATTTGATTTATCATGCGATACACAATTTTTGTGCGGTAGACATGTCAAGCTTCTACCTTGATATCATAAAGGACAGGCTTTACTGTGAGGAAAAAGACGGCTTTTTGCGCAGAAGCGGACAGACGGTGATCTATCTGATTCTCGATGCGATGGTTCGTATGCTGGCGCCTATCCTATCCTTTACCGCCGAGGAAATATGGGGTAATATGCCGCACGCAGCGAAAGACAATGCCGTAAGCGTAATGTTCAATCCGATGGCGCAGGCCGAAGACCGGTATGCTTTTGATGCGCAGTCGGCCGAACGCTGGGAGCGAGTATTGAAGCTGAGAGACGATGTGAATAAGGCTCTTGAGCTTTCCAGAAATGAGAAGCTTATCGGAAAACCACTTGATGCTGAGGTTGAACTCTATTTCAAGGACTGGTCTGTGATCGATGAAATATCCGGATTTGATTTAAAAACGCTTTTTATTGTATCAAAGGTAACGGTCAAGGCAGGAGAGGCAGAGGGACACAAAGGAGACTTTGAGGGCGTGGTCGTTAAGATAAGCGCGTCGCAGGCAAAAAAATGCGCCCGCTGCTGGACGCATGACGATAACGTCGGTGAAACCCCGGCGCATCCCGAGCTTTGCCCGCGTTGTGCCGGAGTGGTGAAATGATCTATATTATTATATCGGCCGTTATAATAACGGCCGATCAGCTGTTCAAGCAATGGATCAGCGCGCATGTACCTGTCGGAGGAGAGCTTCGGTTGCTGCCCGGTCTGATCAGGTTAACCAATGTACACAACACAGGCGCTGCATTCAGTCTTTTTCAGGATATGCAGACGATTATTTTGATCATAACCGGTGTATTCTGCCTGATTGTTATCTTTGGGCTGATTATGAAATCGGTTAAGGGCGTGTTCGGAAACCTCGCGCTCGCCATGGTATTGGGCGGAGCGCTCGGCAACATGATAGACAGGGTATTAACCGGCAGCGTTGTCGATATGTTTGATTTTCAGTTTATCCGTTTTGCCGTTTTCAATATTGCTGATGTTTTTATAACCTTTGGCGCACTTATGTTCTGTGTCTTTATTTTAAGATCCGGAAAAATAGATAATATATTAACGGTTAAGTCCGGCAAAAAACGGGCAAGGGTCACAGTATCGGAGCCTGAGATTTATGACTACACACTGGATTCAATCATAGTAGAATTTAGTGATCCGACTATAACGGAGCAAAGCGCCGGGAAAGGAATGGAAGATGATCCGGATAATTCCGGAAGCTGAGCATGCCGGAATGCGCCTTGATGTTCTGTTGGCCTCTAAAATTGATGGCCTGAGCCGAAGTGCGGCCATCAGGCTGATCGATATGGGCCGGGTTACCGTAGAAGGACTTAAGGTAAAAAAGAATTGGAAAGTCGTGCCCGGATGCTCTATTGAAGTTGAGATGCCCGAACCGGAAAAGACGGAAATTCAAGCACAGAGAATTGCGCTCGATATCGTGTATGAAGACGATGATGTTATCGTGGTGAATAAGCCGAAGGGAATGGTCGTTCATCCTGCACCCGGTCACCGGGAAGGCACTCTCGTGAATGCATTGATTTTTCATTGCGGTGAAAGCCTGTCCGGTATCGGCGGAGAGCTTCGGCCGGGCATAGTCCATAGGCTTGATAAGGACACATCCGGCTTGATCATTTCCGCAAAAAACGACATCGCACACAGGAGCCTCAGTACACAGCTGTCTTCGAGAAGCTTGTCACGTATATACGAAACAATCGTAAAAGGGCATATAAAGGAATATTCGGGGATTATCGAAGCGCCGATCGGCAGAAGTCCGAAGGACCGGAAGAAGATGGCGGTAACCGATAAAAACGCGCGAAATGCCATTACAAAATATGAGGTAATTACACAATACCCGGGCTATACGCATCTGAGATGCATTCTGGAAACAGGCAGGACGCACCAAATAAGGGTCCATCTTGCGCATTTGGGACATCCAGTGATCGGTGACACTGTTTATGGGGCCGGAAAACCGGAGTTTGGACTCGAGGGGCAGTGCCTGCATGCAAGAACAATCACATTTTTGCACCCGAGGACACAGGAAACCGTGACGTTCAGCTCCCCGCTGCCGGATTATTTTACGCGGATTCTGACAATATTGGCTGCCCGCTGTACAAACTAAGCAGAGGCTTTGCATAGCATAACTTAACAGGTCCCACATGTTCAATGTTGAACATGTGGGACCTGTTATTCAGTCCCAAAACAATATATTGAACATTGTTATAGTACTATTTTGAATTCTAATGGAATAGCATTAACTCGCGCCTTCACGCTATGATTTTTTTTTCTTTGATATTTTGATTGTAACGACAATGTCGGTATCTGTTTCGTCCTTACCGTATTGCGCATCTATTCCGGACTGCTTCATCATATCAAGGCCTCTTGTTAAGGTATTCAGAAAGATACGTACATCTTTGATTATGACATGCGGAAGATTCTTCTTATGCTGTTTTTGTTCGGGTTTTTCTTTTTGACCCGAACTTTTCAGGAGGGCTTCGATATATTCTTCCGTTTTGGCAACCGTCAGCTGGTTACTGATAACATATTCGAGGCATTGCAGCCTGTCTTCGTTTGATTTGAGTCGCAAAAGTGCCCGCGCATGGCGCTCGCTGAGCTCCGATTCCCGCAGAAAGTACAGGATTTCTGGAGACAGTTTCAAGATTCGGAGTTTATTTGCGACCGCAGACTGGGATTTTGACAGCCGCCTTGCTGCATCTTCTTGGCTCATTCCATATGTTTTAATCAGCATGGACAAACCCTCTGCTTCGTCTATGTAATCCAAATCGCGCCGCTGAAGATTTTCGACCAGCGCAATCAGTGAGGATTCCTCCATATCAATATCGATCACTATACAGGGGACAGATATAAGACCGGCCAGCTTGGCTGCCCTCAATCTCCTCTCACCGGAGACGAGTTCATATACCTTACCTTTTCTGCGCACATTCAAAGGCTGTATTATACCATACTGCGTAATGCTTTCGGCTAATTCTCTGAGCGACTCCGCTTCAAAGTAACGGCGAGGCTGCATCGGATTTGGTTTTATGTCGTCGACCGGGATATATAAAATTTTCTGGCTTTCATAAAGTCCGCGTTTTTTTAACAGCTGCACGCTAAATCCTCCATTCCGTAAAACGGCGAAGCTCTTCGAAAACGGCTGTAAAAACCCAAAAAGACGGATATCCTCTGCTTACAGCATATTCACTTTACCAACATATTAAACGACAATGCGCAAGAAATTAACAGAAGCATGTCGATCAATTACGCAAAACAAGCGGATTATGAAAAAGCAATTGCCCGAGCAGCTTCGCGCCCGGGCAATTTGTATTCAAGTTATTAACGCTTATATTATCTGGCCGGTAAAATCGTTATTGGATCAACCGCGTCTCCGCCCTCGGGACGATACTCAAAATGGAGATGTGTGCCGGTTGCGGTTCCCGAGCAGCCCATTCCGCCGATGACATTTCCCTGCGCCACCTTGTCTCCGACTGCCACATTGATGCAGCTCAAATGCGCATAGTATGTGACGTCGTTATTGTCATGCCTTATCTGAACAAGTTTACCATAACCGTAATAATGTTCAGCCATAATGACTTCTCCACCGTCAGATGCATAAATAGGCGTGCCGCTATCAGACGCTATGTCGATACCTTTATGATTTCTCGAACCTACGCTGACATTTCGGTATCCGAAATCCGATGTGATTTCTCCCTCAGCCGGCCAGATATAAGAGCCTGTCGAAAGCCTTTCTCTGGTGCCCCGCAATACGACCGCGTTAACAGGCTGGTTGATAACGGTAACGCCTTCCGCAGTTTTATCAACTTCAACACCATTAACATAACTAACCTTATAAACCGCTAGCGCTTTACCGACTAACCCTTCGCTTTGTACAACCCTATCTCCGGACAGCAATGTGGGGTCATCCACGGTATCAATATCATAAGAAATCGTTTCTTCAACCGTTTCGCGCTCCTGTGTCTGCACCTTAACCGAGGACAGTAAAGATTGATACGCAAAATCCGGTTCAGCCAATAGAGAGGTTTTGGCATATCTACCCTCAATTCCGACATCGCCCTGGAAGCTTACGGATAAGGTATTGTCATTAATGTATTCAGAGAGCACCCTTCTGACAACATTCTCAGCAGATAATTGAGTATCCAAAGCGCATACCGCTTTTCCGTCAAGGGAAATGACATACAAATACTTGATTTCCAGTATGCTGTCCAGCAGAAGGTTTCTTAGCTCCTGCGCAGATGCCGTTTCATTGTTTCCGATCGATAGCTTGGCGGTTAGATCAGATTCAAGCACATAGTCGCGTCCCATTGCTTCCGACGCCGTCATTTCGACGCCGGCTATTACGCTGGCAAGCTCTGAGCGGTCAGATGCATAGCACAGTACATGGCCATCAAGGGAAACGGCATATGCGTAATTGACATTGGCGGCTACAAAGCTGAACGTGGCGCAAAGGCAAAGCATTGCAGCAATCCGACTGATATTGGTTTTGGTGAACTTGGCTGATGCAACCGATTTAACATAGCGAAAGCCAGGCTTAACAAAATCAGCAATGATTCGTTTCCTATATTGTCCGTCCATATACACCTCAAGGATAGATATAGAATAAGTTACAAAAAAATAAATGATCAACAAAATAAGTTGCAATATATGAAAAATAGAATTACAAAATGGTAACAATACATATCATACACATTCACCTATTCATTGTCAAGCTTTTTTTGTATCTATTAACCAAAAGGTGGCGGCCAAGTCCGGCTGTCTCTTTACAAAGGAACATGGTGAGGAAGCTTTAAGAGCGGCAAGGAAATAAAACAGTATCAAATATTCGGGATTACATGAATATTTCATATTTGTCCAATCAGCAAAATATAATGAATAACGGAAGGGAACGTATTATACAAACCATTACTGCGGCAAAACCACCGTCTGGTAACGCAGCTAAAAATGCCTGCAGAAACAAGCATTATGAATGTATGTGAAAAAAGGAGGCCAACATGGTATTTGAAGAAAAGTACAAAAAAACAGAAGTACCGAGTGCTATTGCTCTTAACGCGCGGCGCAAACTGACTGTTACCGGCGTAGAGGACGTTGAAAGCTTTGATGAGAATACAATTGTTTTGTATACGACAGGAGGACTACTTATCGTCAGAGGGCAGGGCTTACATATTGAAAAATTGAGCATTGACGGAGGAGAATTGTCGGTTGAAGGGACAGTCGACAGCATGAGCTACGAAGAGGAATCCGGAAAACAAGGTGGATTCTGGGCAAGGCTTTTTAAGTAAATGGAAATCAGTATTGCCCATCAGCAGATGGAAGCTGCGGTATCATTGATTATCGGCCTCGGTACCGGGGTCGTATATGATTTTTCCGGCGTTCTTCGAAGACGGTTTATTTTAAAGGTATTTACCTATTTATTTGATTTGATTTATTGTGTTGCACTTGGCGGTGTCTATTTTTTGGTTGGTTATGGTCCGGGCGGTGGAAGGCTCAGACTGTTTATGCTGGTGTTCATTTTGATCGGAAGTGTTTTGTATTTCCTTTTGCTCAGTAAGGTCATGAATAAAATCCTCGAGTTTTTTGCTGACTTTCTCGGGTTTATTTTCCGCTGCCTTCTTATGCCGTTTAAATGGGCGGGTCTTGCAGCTAAAAAAGTAAAAGAAACCGTAATAAATGTCTTTCTTTATTTATCAAAATGGTATATTATATATAATAGAGTTTCTATTCCCCTTGTTAAGCGGAGAAATATCGGCAAAAGACGCAGGGAGGCCAGTCATGAAACCAAAGAAGGCAGGTATTATTACAAAGATCGTTATTCTGATATTGATCGTTTACGCTACGGTCTCGATGATCAATCTTCGCATAAGGGTCAAGGAAGCCGAAGCAGAAAAGGCCGCACTGACACAGGCGGTCGTGGACAAAGCCGCCGCAAACGCCGAGTTGAGTTACGAAATAGCGCATATAAACGATCCGCAGACAATTGAGAATATCGCTCGTGAAAAACTGGGGTTGCTTCGCCCCGGAGAAAAGGTGTTTTATCGTGTCAGCAATTGATTGCTACGAAGGAGGAAATCTGTTTTAAATGGATTTGGTTGTGGGAACCATTCTTGACGGAAAAGTGTCCGGAATCATGAAGTTCGGTGCTTTTGTATCGCTCCCCGGAGGAAAGTCGGGCCTTGTGCACATATCTGAAATTGCATATTCCTATGTTAATGAAGTGAAAGATTTCTTAACGGAGGGACAGGACGTCAAAGTCAAAATTATTGGCATTGACGAGACCGGCAGAATAAATCTATCGATAAAAAAAGCTGTAGAACGCGCACCTGTACCGGCATCTCCGAAGGCCACAGACAGGCCTCCGGTCAATCGACATTCCTCATCGGCTCGTACGATTCTTCCCAGAGACAATTACAGGAATCAGCAGACTGCAGACTCTTCTTTCGAAGATAAACTAAAACAGTTTATGGTGGATTCCGACAGCAGAATGTCAGGGATCAAGCTATACTCAGACAAAAAGAGTTCTTCTTCCAGGCGCAATAAAGGTAAATAGCTTAAAAACGGCGGACAATGAAAATGCACGGCGGCCTAATAGGTCTATTTAAACAAAACACGGCTTTAAAGACAAAGTGGTATCGATACGGTGCCGCTGTACAATGTGCGGCCGCTCTGTTGTATCAAGGCGGCCGCTTCATGATCTCAAGGCGGCCATTTCGAGACCGCCTATTTGACTCTTTTAACGGGAGCTTTAACCGATGGTTTTGCATCGGCTTATTATGTTTATGCATAAAAAAAGAAGCGGATCAGGCCAAGCCTAGATCCGCCCAAAATAGGGTTGTGGGATAAAGATATGAACTTAGAACATTGATTTTCACGTTAAATGAAAAGCAGTGCTCAAGGCTCAACCGATATTATCAGCCGAAGCCTCACGCTATTGGATAAGCTGTACCTAGATATTAGCACGTATGGTTATATTTGTAAATAGCAAATTGTGATATTTTTTCACTTCTTTTGTCGAATGCGGGGATTTATTCGCTTAACCGACCTGCTATAGGGAGTAAATAACAAATATTCCCAGATTCAACCGGAGAAAAGATAATGATATGAAGGAAATAAAAGCAGCGCAAGTAGCCGATATGGTTGAATTTCTATGTCTGAAAGCCAATACTGTTCTGCCGGACGAGCTTTGCGGCATGCTAAAACGCTGCGCCGAGGCAGAAACGAATGAAACAGCCGCAATGGCGATGAAAGACATCATAGCGAATTATGAATTAGCTGCCGGGGAAGGTTTACCGATTTGCCAGGATACCGGGATGACTGTTGTGTTCGCCGATATCGGTCAGGATGTCCATATTACCGGCGGTCTTTTTGAAGAAGCGGTTAACGAGGGCGTTGCCAGAGGATACAAGAACGGCTGCCTGAGAAAGTCCGTTGTAAAAGATCCGCTCAGGCGCATTAATACAGAAAACAATACCCCGGCGATTTTGCATATCCGCTTGGTTCCGGGCAATAAGCTCCGCATTACTGTTGCGCCGAAAGGTTTTGGCAGCGAGAATATGAGCGCAATGAAAATGTTCCTGCCGTCTGACACAGCTGATGACATTGTCGGTTTTCTGGTTGAGACCGTAAAAAAAGCCGGTGCGCGTCCCTGTCCGCCGGTCATATTGGGCGTCGGGCTCGGGGGCACGATAGAACAAGCGGCGTTAATCGCAAAAAGAGCCTTATTAAGACCTGTCGGCCACAGGAATACTGACCCGTTTTATGCTGATATGGAGGACCTGGCACTCAAAAAGATTAACGACCTCGGGATCGGCGTTCAGGGATTCGGTGGGAAATGCACAGCGCTTGCCGTAAACATCGAGGCCGTACCGACCCATATCGCAGGACTCCCTTGCATGGTCAATATGAGCTGTCATGTAACAAGGCATGCACAGGGCTCTCTTGGTTGACGGCTATACAGTTTGTTTTTTATGAATAGCTTCTTTTTTATTCAATTTTTGATATAATAGTGACAGCATAACAATGTTATGTGTCATCTCAGTGAGGATGAGCGATCACCAATGATGCTGAAAAGCTGAATTGATTGCGAAAGGGGAAAAATCATGAAGTTTGTTTTTACGGAGAAGAAGGTAGAGATTACCGAAGATTTGCGCAAATATGCCGAGAAAAAGATTAACAAACTTGACAGGATGTTCAAAGATGAATCAAGCGCATATGTGACGTTTTCGATCGAACGCGGCAGACACAAGGCGGAGGTGACGGTCAAAAACAACGGAATGTATTTTAGAGTCAGCGAAGTGACCAGTGATATGTACGCTTCTATTGACTCCGCTGTAGCGGCAATCGAGCGGCAGGTACGAAAGTATAAAACAAGACTTGTAAAGAAACTGCGGGATGGCGTCCTTGATAAAGAAATCGTTCCATCGGTCAGAACTCAGCAAACAGAGGCTGAAGAATATGAATTTGAGATCGTGCGTACCAAGCGCTTTTCCATTAAGCCTATGTCCGTCGAAGAAGCCGTTCTTCAAATGAACCTCTTAGAGCATGAATTCTTTGTATTCAAAAACCAAGATGACAACGACAGTTTTGCAGTCGTTTATCGAAGGAACAACGGCGGGTACGGTTTAATCGAGAGTTCGGAAGTTATACAGCAGTAACATGCATGCAATCACAAATGAGGCGCAATGCAATTCTTTATTAAATGAAGAGTTGCATTATGGCCATGTGGGCGCTAATCGCCCACATGGCCATCTTTAATCAGCGAAGCAGGGGCCTATTGCGGAACGGCAGATGGGCGCATACAAAAATCGTTGGCTATCGGTAAGCGGTTCATTTATCATTACCAATAAATAATCGATTAACTAATTGAATATCTATTGAAATCCTTGAATCCATACTGTAATATCGTCAGTATAAAGGATACATATGATGAAATATTTTGAACATGTATAAACAACATTAAAATGAAGAAGGTGCTCAATGCTAAAAGGAATGAAACGGCTTTTTGGTGCACAGGATATGACGACAGGGAGCCCGGCAGCAGCTATGCTCCTGTTTTCGATTCCTATGCTGCTGGGTAATTTTGCTCAGACGCTGTACGGAACGGTAAATGCTATCATTGTTGGGAAGTGCCTTGGAGATAGCGCTCTTGCCGCAGTCGGAATCTGCCAACCAATTCAATTTTTGTTTTTCGTATTTTTTATGACTATAGGGACAGGCGTAACCGTAATGGTTGCGCAATATTTTGGCGCAAAAGAGTACAAACGTTTATCTGAGTGTATCGGCAGCTCCTTTACGTTGATTGCAGCTGCGACTGTTCTCATCATGTGCTGCGCTCCGCTGAGCGGTACAATACTTAAACTGATAAACACGCCGCCGGAAATTTATGACATGACCCGTGATTTTCTGTTTGTTATGTTCATCGGATGCATGGGTTCAGGATTTTATAATATCATCTCCGGCATACTGCGCGGCCTTGGCGACGCTTTTTTCCCACTGATTGTTTTGCTGATATCGGTTGTGCTGCAAGTAGCCCTGGATCTGCTGGTTATCCTTGTTTTCGGTTGGGGCCTTGTGGGCATGGGAATTGTTACTGCTTTTTCCCAGCTGGTTTCAGCGATTGCTTGTCTGATAAAGGTGGCACACCTCAAAGGCGTTGTCAAAATAAAGCGAGAGACGCTAAAACCGAAAAAAGAAATGGTTATGCAAATAATGCGGTTGGGGCTGCCTGCGGGTATATCACAGGGCATTATGTCGCTATCGTTTGTTTTTGTTCAATCCTTTATGAATGCCATGGGTCCTTTTATCATAACATGCATGACATCTGTCATGCGTGTCGACCAGTTTGCCATGCTTCCGAATATGGCATTTAACACGGCTGCTTCTACGTTTACCGGGCAGAACATTGGCGCAAACAAAATGGAAAGAGTGAAAAAAGGCGGGCAGGCGGTTGTACTGATGGGATTTGTTGCAGCCGTCGTCATTGTCGCGCTGTTGCTTATTTTCGGAAAATCCTTTATTAGTATGTTTACGGACACTCAGGATGTCATACAATTGGGAAACCGGATGCTTTGGATTATGTCTCTCGGATACATAGCAAACTCGTTTATGCAGACATATGGCGGCATTATGCGAGGAGCGGGTGATACGATAGCGACCATGTGGATAACAATCATATCAAACGTTATTTTACGCGTTCCTCTTGTTTATGTATGGGTTAGATTATCAAGAAGCGCGAAATGGCCCAACGGAAATCCGGATTCGATTTACGCGTCTATGGCGATTGTAGGTACAGTAGGTGCTATTATGACTTTCCTGTATTTCCGTACCGGCAGATGGAAAAGCAAGGGCGTGATCAAAAGAAGCGAAAAGGCAGTAGAATTCGCACCAACGGATTGATATCTTTGCTTATAAGAACATATTAGCAGATAAGGGATTGCCGCGATAGGCCTATTGTGCCTATCGCGGCAGCTCTTGTTGGTTAGCCGAAATAGGATGCGTGGGTTTTGCAATGGATTTGATTCGGCATCGACGCAGTTATTTAATGTCCACTGAACAAACGCGTTTGTTCAGATGCATTGATTGTCTGCCTGAATGGATTTGCGGATACATGCCGCAAATCCAGCAGGCATTATTTAGCATGAT